>JAKSLT010000076.1 GCA_024401055.1 Bacteroidaceae bacterium
CAAAAGTTTTGCCTGCGGCGCTACATAAATTAGGAATAAATTTATCAAAAATTTTGGAGGGTGGCAGAGAGTAGGAAGGCGTTCGTTGGCGAGGGGTGGAATTTTTGTCGGCTGGCGCCGAGAAATAGAGCGGCTTCGCCGGAAATAATTTTTTAAGGAAATAATTTTATAAATATTTCCCGCGAAGCGGCTTATTATTTCCCGCCCGCAGGGCGGCTCTATTTCTCGGCGAAGCCGACAAGAGAAAAAAACAGCAACAAGAAGCTCTCACACGAAGGGAAATTCTCTCCTAAAAAGGCGAAAAAATGCCGTCTGACGGCCGGAGAGGACTCCTTATTATATTTATAGGGCGGTATGTGGGGGAATAATTTGCTCATAAGGCTTTTTTTTCGTAACTTTGCCGCGCACTATTTGGGACATTATGAAGAATTACGTTAATAAGTTCCTCTCTACACGAAGGAAATTGCTGTGGGGCCTGACGACCGTGGGGCGCCACTGCTCACAGAAAGCCTACTGGACGACACTCCTGGCGACGGGCTCCGTGCTGCTGCTGCCATGGGTGGGCGTGGTGCTGGGATTCGTGGCCACATGGCGCACTTACGCCCTGGGCGACGAGATGCAGGTGCCGCTGTGGGCTTGGGCGGCACTGATAGGGCTGCCCGTGGCGGCAGGGCTGCTGGCCCGCGCCGCGGCCGCAAGGATAACGACACAGATGTACGTCAGAAAAATCACGCGAAACAGAAACAAAATATAATAACAACGGACATGAAAAAGATTTTATTACTGCTGGCTTTCGCCACTGCCACGTGCGCTATGGCCACACGCCCGATGCGCCAAGTCATCACCCTGAGCGACGGACGCACCGTGACGCTGCAAAAGCAAACGACGGCCTGCCCCTCGGACGGGGCCGTCAACGGACGCTTGGAAGTGAAACGCCGCTCCTTCGCTACGACTGACCCGACGGGCCTCGGCGTTTACGGCAAGAGCGCAAAAGGCACCCTGCCCAGCGTGGGCGAGAGGGAAATTCCCATTGTGATGGTGGCTTTTGCCGACAAGGGCTTCATGGAGGGCACGACAAAGACAAAGGTGGAGCGCCTCTTCAACGAGGAGGGCTACAACGACCTTGACGGCGGCGAAGGCTCGAGCCAAAAGGCGGCAGGCTCCGTGCGCGACTATTTCTCGTACAACTCCGACGGGATGTTCCACCCCCACTTCACCGTGGTGGACAGTGTGACGCTGGACGGCGGCTACGCCTCCTACGGCCGCAACAATTCGAGCGGCAGCGACACGAACATGAGCGGCTTCATCAACGAGTCCCTTACCAAAACCACGGCAAACGGCACGGACTTCAAGCCCTACGTCGATGAAGCGACGGGCGGCGTGCCCCTCGTGGTGTTCTTCTTCGCCGGCCCGGGCGAGCATGCCTCGTATGAGGAGGGCTGCGAGGACTATATGTGGCCGAAATACATGAGCACGTCGAGAAGCGTGAACGGAGTGAAGTTCACGAGCTGCTTCGTGGGCAACGAGGTGATGCAGGACTACGCTCCCGCCGAGGACTACGAGCAGACGGGCCACGTCCTGGTGACGGGGCAGCACATAGCCGGCATCGGCGTGCTCATCCATGAGCTGGGCCACGCCCTGGGCCTGCCCGACGAATACGACACCAAATACCAGACGCCGCTGCGCCCCACGCCCGACTACTGGAGCGTGATGGACTACGGCCAGTATCAGGAGAACGGCTACCGCCCCATGCAGTACTCGGCCTATGAGCGCTGCTGCCTGGGATGGCTGGAGCTGAAGGAACTGAAGCCCGAGAGCCGGCTCGTGAGCATCGCACCCCACGAGGCCTACATCGTGCGCAACCCCGAGGCCGACAACCAATACTACATACTGGAGACGCGCTACGAAAATCCGTGGTACAGGAGCGCAAGGTTCGGCACAGGCATGATGGTGTGGCAAATCAACTATCAGCAGAACCTCTGGACGGGCAACACGCCCAACAACGCGCTGGACAACCAGTGCATCCACGTCGTGCCGGCCGACGGCCAGTGGCAGAGCAACGCCACGCGCAAGCAGTGGAGCGAATTCCGCGGCGACCTCTATCCCGGCGACTCCGACACGAGCACCTCGCCCCTGGGACGCCCCTACACCACGGCAGAGTTCTACGGCCTGCCCATCTTCCGCATAACGGATGACGGAGAGGGCAACGTGAGCTTCTTCACGATGACAGACGGCGTGAAGGGCGTGAGCACCGAAACCGCCGCACACCAGACGCAGAACGTGCGCCACGACCTCAACACGTGGATTTACATCAAGGACAACAGGAAATATCTCAACCACAAGTAAAGAAACAAAAACTAATTTACAGAACACACCCTTTATATCCATGAAAAGACTTTTAGCAGCCGCACTCGTCGCTGCCACTCTGACCCCCGCGTCGGCCATCATGCCCTACAAGCCCGCCATCGGCGCTAGCGGCACGGCCGTACGACCCAAAGTAAACATTCCCACCGTGATGGACGCCGCCCGCGTGGCCGAACAGGAGCAGCTCATCAGCAAGACGTATGGCCCCAGCGGCAGTTCCGACGGCCTGGCCAACTACGGCCAGACCTGCCCCACCAAGATTGGCGCCGTGAAGACCATCGGCGCCGTGACCCTGCCCGTGCTGCTCGTGGAATTCTCCGACGTGAAGTTCCAGGACTTCACCACGGAGGAGAAAATCAGCCGCCAGCTCAACGAGAAGGGCTACGCCGACGTGGACTACGTGAACGGGCGCACCAGCTACACCGCCAACGGCTCCGTGAAGGACTACTTCATCGACCAGTCCTGCGGACTCTTCGAGCCGACGTTCGAAGTGGTGGGCCGCGTGTCGCTGCCCAACACCGTGGGCTACTATTTCTATGACAACATCAAGAAAGAGGCCCGTGACCTCAACATGTATGGCTTCATGAGCGACGCCATGAACGCCGCCAAGTTGAAGGGCATCGACTTCAGCAAGTATGCCATCACGGGAAACACGAACGTGACGGGCACCACCACCGGCGTGCCCATGATATCCTTCATCTGCGCCGGCTACAGCGAGGCCAGCGTGGGCTACTTCATGTATGAATACGGCGGCGACGAGAGTGGCCTCGACATGCCCTGGCCCCACTTCTCGCGACTCGCCAGCGAGTCCGGCATATC
Source organism: Bacteroidaceae bacterium (assembly GCA_024401055.1). Lineage (GTDB taxonomy): Bacteria > Bacteroidota > Bacteroidia > Bacteroidales > Bacteroidaceae > Alloprevotella. Next base: position 3,184 of record JAKSLT010000076.1, read on the forward strand.
CTACGGCCGCAAATACGACGGCACGACCGTGATGAGCTACTTCATCGGCACGGAGCTCCACACCACCTGCAACGTCATGCGCGACGAGAGCGGCAAGAATACCGTCGTGCTGGGCGACCCCTATCTGGCCGGCCCCGGCACCTTCGTCCATGAGTTCGGCCACGCCCTCGGCCTGCCTGACTTCTACACCACCGACTACACCGAGGGCACGCAGACGCCCACCTACTGGAGCATGATGGACCACGCGCCCTACTTCAACAGCGGCTACAACCTCGTGGGCTACACCGCTTACGAGCGCATCCTCCTGGGCTGGCTCAAATATACCACGCTCGGCAGGGACGCCCAGCAGTGCACGCTCTACCCCTTCAGCGCCATAGGCAAGGAAGATACGCCCGACGACGCCGTCTTTGCCTACGTCATCAAAAATCCCGTGAGCACGAAGGAATACTACGTGCTGGAAGACCGACGCGCCGACGGCATATACTACCCCACGAAGATGGGCAACGGCATGCTCGTGACACACGTCTATTTTGACTACAGCAAATGGGAGGGCAACACGCTGAACAACGACCCCAACACACCGCGCTACAACATTATCCCCGCCGACGGCAAGTGGCAGGACGAGATAAGCGGCAACAACTACAAGAATGACCTCTTTCCCGGCGTGAACAACACATATACTTCGCTCACCGACGACAGTAAGCCGCAGAACGCCGTATGCTGGTCAGGCACGAAGAAGGTGATGCAGCGCCCCATCTACAATATCAAGAAGGACGGCGAGCTTATCACTTTCGACTACATGAAAGACTTCACGGCAGAAGGCATCACCGCCATCGCCGGCGAAGCCGACGCCTGCCACAAGGCCTACGACCTGCAAGGCCGCGCCGCTACAAAGAACGCCGCCCACGGCGTATTCATCATAAACGGCAAGAAAATCATCCGATAGCCCAACTGCTGTTTCCCCTGACGGGGAGACCGTGCGGTACGCAAGGCCGCATACTCAACTTTTAACTTTTAATTTTTAACTTTTAACTTTAACAACTTGACAGCATACATCTTCCCCGGCCAAGGTGCCCAGTTCGTAGGCATGGGCCACGACCTCTATGAGCAGCACCCCGCAGCCCGCCAGCTCTTTGAGAAAGCCAACGACATCCTCGGCTTCAGCATCACCGATATCATGTTCCACGGCAGCGACGAGCAACTCAAGCAGACCGCCGTCACCCAGCCCGCCGTGTTCCTCCACAGCGTCATCTCCGCCCTCTGCCTCAGCGGACGCCAGAACGCCGTGAAACCCGCCATGGTAGGCGGCCACTCGCTGGGCGAGTTCTCCGCCCTCGTCGTGGCCGGCAGCCTCACCTTCGAGGACGGTCTCCGCCTCGTGGCCAAGCGCGCCCTAGCCATGCAGAAGGCCTGCCAGGCACAGCCCGGAAGCATGGCCGCCATCATCGCACTGCCCGAAGTGCTCTCCACGGAGCAGATTGAGGCCGTGTGTGAGGAAGTCAGCACGCCCGACGCCCTCGTCATCCCCGCCAACTACAACTGCCCGGGCCAGCTCGTCATCTCCGGCCATCAGTCGGCAGTGGAGGCCGCCTGCCAGCGTCTCAAGGAGGCCGGTGCCAAGCGCGCCCTCGTGCTCCCCGTCAGCGGAGCCTTCCACTCACCCTTGATGATGCCCGCCCAGCAGGAACTCGCCGAGGCCATCGCCGCCACGGAATTCCACGAGCCGCAGTGCCCCGTCTATCAGAACGTTGACGGCGCCGCCCATACCGACCCCGAAGAAATCAAGGCCAACCTCCTCAGCCAGCTCACCAGCAGCGTGCGCTGGACAGAAGAAGTCTCCGCAATGGCCGACGCCGGCGCCACCGAGTTTATCGAATGCGGCCCGGGCAAAGCCCTCCAAGGCATGGTGGCCAAGATTTGCAAGGGCCGCGAAGGCATCATCGCCCGCGGCGTGCAAGAGGCATAGTCCCTCTCGCCGGCAGCCCGCACAGCCCTCCCGCCACGGGAGAGCATGCGTTTGCTATGAAGAGAAGAATGGCTCATCATTGAGCCCCCACTCCCCACTTTTAACTTTTCTCTTTTAACTTTTCCCTCCCCCCGTGACCATCTACCAGCTTCTCCCCCGCCTCTACGGCAACCGTACCCACGCCAACGTACCCCACGGCACGCTGGCCGAGAACGGCTGCGGCAAACTCAAGTGGATACGCCAGGCCGACCTCACGGCGCTGCGGCGTCAGGGCTACACCCACGTATGGTTCACGGGCCTCTTGGAGCACGCCACGCAGACGACCTACGCCGGCATCGCCGCCGACCACCCCGACATTGTGAAGGGAAAGGCCGGCAGCCCGTACGCCGTCAAGGACTACTACGACATCGACCCCGACCTCGCCGTACATCCCGAAGAGCGCATGCAGGAGTTTCGCGACCTTCTGCGCCGCACCCACCGCGCCGGGCTAAAGTTCATCATGGACTTCGTGCCCAACCACGTGGCGCGCCACTATGAGTCCGATGCTGCCCCGCAAGGCGTCCTCGACCTCGGTGCCGACGACAACACGTCGCTCCACTTCTCGCCCGACAACAACTTCTACTACTGTCCCGGCGAGACGCTCCGCATCGGCGCCTACGAGGAATACCCCGCCCGCGCCACCGGCAACGACCGTTTCGACGCCCATCCCTCCCTCAACGACTGGTATGAGACGTGCAAGCTCAACTACGGCGGCATGTCGCCCCTTACCTCCACCTGGCAGAAGATGACCGACATCCTCCTCTTCTGGGCCGAAGAGGGTGTTGACGCCTTCCGCTGTGACATGGCAGAGATGGTACCCGTGGAGTTCTGGCAGCACGCCATAGCCACCGTGCGGCAGCAATACCCTCACATAGAGTTCATCGCCGAGGTCTATGACCCGCAACGCTATCGCGACTACATCCACCGCGGCGGCTTCCAGTATCTCTACGACAAGGTGGGGCTCTACGACACGCTCCGCGCCATCATCACGCGCGGCACTTCCACGCACGCCATTTCCAACGCGTGGAAGACAGTGGACGACATACGCTCCCACATGCTCTACTTCCTCGAAAACCACGACGAGCAGCGCATCGCCTCCTCCTTCTTCGCCACCAACCCGCTCAAAGGGCGCCCCGCCATGGCCGTAGAGGCCCTCATGGGCACCAATCCCCTTATGGTGTATGCCGGACAGGAAATCGGCGAGCCCGGTATGGACGCAGAAGGTTTCAGCGGACTGGACGGGCGCACCACTATCTTTGACTATTGGTCGCCGGCCTTCCAACAGAAACTCACGGGCCAGGTGCCTCTCACGGCAAAGGAGGAAGACCTCCGCACATGGTACACGCAGCTTCTGCGCCTCCGCACACGTAACAAGGCTTTCACCGAAGGGCCGTTCTTCGACCTCATGTACGTCAACCCCCACCTCCAAAGTCAGTACGCCTTCCTCCGCGGGGAAAACAGGCTCACCCACCTCGTCGTAGCCAACTTCTCCGACAAAGACGTGCAGACGGACGTCATTATCCCCAGCCACGCCCACGAATTCCTCCATTTCGTCTCCGACGACATCGTAACCGTGCGCGTGCCGGCCAACGACTACATCGCCGTGAACATTCCCTGACGCTGCCAACCTCTATACGTCCACAACCCACACAAGAGATATGACTTGCTCTCACTCTTTCCGCATGCGCTCCTGCATTGTCGCCATCGCCTTATGCAGCATGGCGGCGCTCGCCGGCATCATCGCCGGCTGCTCATGCGACAACAAAGGCAACGCGCGGCCGCTCATGGAGCAGGCCGACGCTTACTTCTACGGCTCCGGCCCGGAAGGCATGGACAAAATAAAGGCTGCCGAAATCTACCGGCAGCTCGCCGACAGCGGCAACACCGATGCCATGGTGAAACTTGGCCGTATGTACTGCATGGAAAGCTGCGGCGTGGATCACGACTACAAACAGGCCGCACAGCTCTTCTCCGATGCCGGCGCCGCAGGAAATTCCGAAGCCCTGTGGGAACTCGGCTGTCTGTACGAATACGGCGACAGCGTTAAACTCGACACCGAGAAAGCTTTCACGCTCTACAAGAAAGCAGCCGACAAGGGCAACTCCGTAGCCCTGTACTACCTCGGCTGCTGCTATGAGGACGGCATAGGCACGAAGGCCGACGAAACGCTTAAAACGCAATACTTCGACAAAGCCTTCAAAAAGCTCAAGGCTGAGAGTGCCAAGCCAGACGAAATACGCTGGTACAAACTCGGCAACTGCTATTTCTACGGCTACGGCACACAGCCCAACCACAAAGAGGCCATACGCTGGTGGCGCAAGGCTGCCGACCGCGGCTACTCCATGGCACAATACTACATCGGACTGTGCTACGCCCAGGGCGACGGCATTGAGAAAGACCTCGGCGAAGCCATGCGCTGGTGGCTATTGGCAGCAGCCCAAGGCAACGAATTTGCCCAATACGACATAGGACGCTTATATGCCGACGGAGAAGGTGTAGAAAGAAACATCGGAGAAGCCATTCGCTGGTGGCGTATGGCAGCGGAAAAAGGCAACGCAGAAGCACAGAACAGCCTTGGCGTATGTTATGAAAAAGGCGAAGGCGTGCCGCAAAGCGACGACGAAGCCATCAAGTGGTGGCGCCTGGCCGCCGAGCAAGGCCACACCACGGCACGTCACTACATGGGCCTCTGCTACGAACAAGGCATTGGCGTCATCCCCGACCTCAAGCAAGCCAGAGCCTGGTACCGCCTCGCCGGCGAATAGCCTCCCCTCCCCCAAAGCAGCCCGTTCCAAAGCAGCCCTGTTCCAAAGCAGCCCTGTTCCAAAGCAGCCCTGTTCCAGAGCAGCCCTGTTCCAGAGCAGCCCCCGTTCCCAGCGGTTTTCCGCTGGACCCCATCCCCCTCCGTTCCCCCCGAGCAAGCCCCCGTTCCCGGCGGTTTTCCGCCGGGCCTCCTCCCTCCCCCAGCCCAAACAACAACTCCATAAACACCCAAAAACATGAGAAAGCCCCTACTCCTCCTTGCTGCCTTCTCGGTCTTCGCCACCCTCTCCTTCGCCCAGACGAAGGGGCCCCACGGCGAGACCATCGACGCCCACGGCATCATCACCGCAGCCCCCGCTGACGCCGCTGTCAAGGAATTTACCCGCACCGGCATGGCCATCTACTTCAACGAAGAAGACGGCATGGCCTACAAAGTTGAACAGAGCGGCACCATAAAAGTAGCCTTCTGCGCCGACGGCAGCGTATTCTTCCAGGACATCGTCAGCCGCGCCAACTTCGGCACATGGGTCGTAGGCACCCTTTCCGGAAACGACATCACCGTCAAGACCCGCCAGCCCGTTTACTACGACCCCGTGTATAACGCCACCGTCAGCATCATCCGCTACCACGTCGAGATGGGCATCGAGGACCTCCCCGACGACATCCACTTCACCTATCGCACAGAGGATAGCGGCCGCGAAGTCCTCGCCCTGCAGGAATGCCCCGAGTTCAGCAACACCGTTGGCACCGTGTGGGACGACGACGACCAGATACAGGAACTCGGCGACTACGCCACCGAGCTCGTGTATGACGACAACTACGTCCCCAGCGAGTATGACACCGAAGTCATCATCCCCGACGGCGTGAAGATGCAAACCTACAACTGCTACGCCTACACCTATCTCCACGACAAGTACATCAACTACGAAATCCAGCTCGGCTACAGCGGCAACGACCTCTACATCTCCGGTCTCTACACCGCCGAGCCCACCTACACCGTCAAGGGCCGCCGCGAGGGCAACATCGTCACCTTCCCCCAGTATCAGTACCTCGGCCTTGACGGACGCGCCGTACCCATCTACGCCGTGGCCGTGGGCTATGGCATTGACGAGGACGGCGTCGAAGTCTTCGTGGACTCCAAGGACGGCTGGTCGCTCTCCTACAACCCCGCCACCGGCATCTACAACGGCGAACTCTCCGTAGTACGCTTTGCCCGCAACCCCTACTACGCCTACGGCAACTCCTACGACAGCATCGACGAAATCGTCATCTCCCCCATGCCCGAGAGCGAGGGCATCGGCGTGCTTGCCCCCGCCATGACTTCCCAGCGAGAGAGTCTCTACGACCTCCAGGGCCGCCACATCAACGGCAATGCCAAGGGTCTCTACATCCAGGGCAGCGCCAAGCATCTCGCACGCTGACCCTCCCCCACTCCACACATACAAAAGTCCCGCAGCCTCGCTGTGGGACTTTTGCTTTTGTCCGCAAGTAGTTGAGTAAGACAGTCAGCGATGGAAAGTGGTAATTCTACCGTAATTACTGCGTCCCCTTAGACAAAAATCCTACTTCAGCCGAGATAAGCGCCTCACTTCTTTGTGCGCTCCCCAACTGATATTCTGTCCTTTACTACACCCGTCCCGCTCCACCGCAACAAATGCTCCCATTCTGTCCCAAATCTTCTGGCTCCATTTTATTTCGCCGACAACAATATCGAACAACTGAGGTTGCGTGATTTAACAACAAAGGTTGTGCAAGAAGGAACGCAGGTGGGGGAATTTATGCGGGTGGCATAGAAACGATTTATGCAGGATTTCGGACTATTTGGGGGAACTTACGGGAAGCTTTTTGAGACTTTACTCATTATTATAGACCTCTCCCAAACTAAGGTATTAAATAAAAAAGTTTTTGGACAGGAATAATTGTCAAACTATTTTTGCACAAAGACAAAAAGGATACATAGTTCTACTAGAATAATGCAGAAATGGCAATATTTGCCTATTTGGCATGTGCGTTTCGTAAGTGTTGCTACAGTATCTTCAATATCTTTTCGATGAATAAAGAAAGACATCAGCCAAAATGTCAATAACAAGATAGGTACTCCTACCATGTACTGCACTCCTTTAGACATATTAGGAAAGTTTGGGATAATGTCAATCCCCCATGTCTTTCTCAAAATCACCCCGCAATCTACTACAAGAAAGAGACATACCAGCCATATAGACCGTAACGTACTTATATATGGAACATCTTTGTTTAGATTCTTCTGATGCATTCTGAAAATGCAAGCCACGTAAATATTGAGCAATTTCATTTTTCTGTATTGATAATATTTCCACCCTTCCACATGACAGAGTGCATACTACTTAAGGCTAAAAAAAGCGAGCCCCGGAGCATTTCTGCCTCGGGGCTCGGAAAAAAGGCGGCGACCTACTCTCCCGCTTGCGCAGTACCATCGGCGCGACTGTG
>JAKSLT010000077.1 GCA_024401055.1 Bacteroidaceae bacterium
TCCCGCGAAGCGGCTTATTATTTCCCGCCCGCAGGGCGGCTCTATTTCTCGGCGATAGCCGACAAAAAAATATCCCTCGCCAACGAACGCTTTCTTACTCGCCGCCAACCCGCTTAAAATTTTTGATAAATTTATTCCTAATTTATGTAGCGCCGCAGGCGAAATCCCTTTCCCGAAACTGTAAAATATTTTGACAAAATTTTGTACTAAATTTTGGGGACTTTTCGCCGTTCGCGATAGTGTTTTTGGTACTTCCGGATAGCATTTTCAAGATTTTCGCACCTATTTTCCACTCGCGGCCAAAAGGGATTTAGGCCTTTTTCTCACTAGTCCGCTTTTAGTTGCAACTTCTTCCCATTTAATTCGAATTAGTCCTGATTTAATTCGAACTAGTCCTCCTTTAATTTTTCCTACTTCCCTTTCAGTGAAAATTAAAAGGGAACTAGTGAAAATTAAAAGAGGACTAGGGAAAGCGGAAAAAGGCGAATTTCGCGCGGAGTGCCAGTGAAATGCGCACTTAGTCGGCATTTAGTTGCGGAAAATGGGAGGGGATTTTACGCGATACTTTGTTAACGCTTTGTGCGCCAGCGTTTTACTAACTTCCGCGAGAATCGCGTGTAGCCAATCGAGTTACACTTCGCTCGCGAATATCGCGCTGTACGAGCATATAAACTGTAAAAAATTTTGACAAAATCTTCGCCGATTTTCTTCCGCCCACGACATTCCGGCCGAAGGCGAGAACCGGCGGGCGAAAGAGCACTAAAAATGCACGTTTCTGGAGATTTGCAAAGCAAAACGGTACAAAATTGCACGTTTAGAGCACTAAAAGCGCGAAAATCGGCGATTTGCTTTGCCCGTTTTAAGATTTATTTGTAAATTTGCACGTCAAAGTGGAGGCGTGTCGGCATGCCGCACCCCCGCGTCTGAAAAACGAAAAATCAATAGCAAAAAGATATGGATATTCTACACGAAAGACTGGCCCGGTTTACGAAGCCCTATGAACTGCAGGAGCAGGGCATCTATCCTTATTTCCGTGAGATAGAAGGAAAGCAGGGAACGGAAGTGGAAATGGGGGGACACCCCGTGCTGATGTTCGGCAGCAACGCCTACACGGGCCTTACTGGCGACGACCGCATCATAGAGGCGGGCATAAAGGCCATGCAGCGCTACGGCAGCGGATGCGCCGGCAGCCGCTTCCTGAATGGTACGCTCGACATCCACGTGGAACTGGAGCGCCAGCTCGCGGAGTTCGTGGGCAAGGACGAGGCACTGTGCATAAGCACGGGCTTCACCGTAAACAGCGGCGTAGTGCCTGCCCTCGTGGGTAAGAACGACTATATAATCTGCGACGACCGCGACCACGCCAGCATCGTGGACGGACGCCGACTGTCGTTCGCCAAACAGCTGAAGTATAAGCACAACGACATGGAGGACCTGGAGCGCAAGCTGCAGGCCTGCGAAGAAAATGCCGTGAAGCTCATCGTCGTAGATGGCGTGTTCAGCATGGAGGGCGACCTCTGCAACCTGCCCGCTATCGTAGCGTTGAAGAAGAAGTACCCCGGCACGGTGATTATGGTGGACGAGGCCCACGGTCTGGGCGTGTTCGGCCGTCAGGGCCGCGGCGTCTGCGACCATTTCGGTCTGACGGACGAGGTGGACCTCGTGATGGGCACCTTCAGCAAGAGCCTGGCCAGCATAGGCGGCTTCATCGCTGCCGACAAGGTGATTATCAACTGGCTGCGCCACAACTGCCGCACCTACATTTTCAGCGCCTCAATGACGCCCGCCAGCACGGCTGCCGCGCTCAAGGCCCTGGAAATCATAAAGACGGAGCCCGAGAGAATACAGGCCCTGTGGGACGTGACGAACTACGCCCTGAAGCGCTTCAAGGAGGAAGGCTTCGAAATCGGCGACACCGAGAGCCCCATCATCCCGCTCTACGTGCGCGACGCCGAGAAGACCTTCATCGTGACGGCCCGCGCCTTCCAGGAAGGCGTGTTCATCAATCCCGTCATTCCGCCTGCCTGCGCCCCCGAGGACACCCTCGTGCGCTACGCCCTGATGGCTACCCACACCAAGGAGCAGGTGGACCGCTCCGTGGTGGCTTTGAAGAAGGTGTTCCGCGAGCAGGGTATCATAGAATAAAAGAAAAGCTTTTCTAAAGCCCTTGCCTTGACTGGGCTCTCCCCCCAAGGGGGAGCGGGGAGGGGGCTTATTAATACTTTAAGCAATGGATATTAGTGTAGTAGTGCCCCTCTTCAATGAGGAAGAATCGCTGAGAGAACTGCACGCCTGGATACAGCGCGTGATGCAGGAGCACGGCTTCAGTTATGAGGTAGTGTTTGTGGACGACGGCAGTACCGACCGCTCTTGGGAGGTCATCTGTGAGTTGCAGGAGACGGACGCCAACGTGAAAGGCATCAAATTCCGCCGCAACTACGGCAAGTCGCCGGCACTCTTCTGCGGCTTTCGCAAGGTGGAGGGCGACGTGGTCATTACCATGGACGCCGACCTGCAGGATTCGCCCGACGAAATACCCGAACTCTACCGCATGATAACGGAGGAGGGCTACGACCTCGTGAGCGGCTACAAGCAGAAACGCTACGACCCGCTCTCGAAAACCATACCTACGAAACTTTTCAACGCCACGGCACGCAAGGTGAGCGGCATAAAGAATCTTCACGATTTCAACTGCGGACTGAAGGCCTATCGCCGCGACGTGGTGAAGCATATTGAGGTGTACGGCGAAATGCATCGCTACATTCCGTATCTGGCCAAGAACGCCGGCTACGACAAAATCGGAGAGAAAGTGGTGCAGCACCAGGCCCGCAAGTTCGGTAAGTCGAAGTTCATGGGCCTCAACCGCTTCGTGAACGGTTATCTCGACCTCCTGTCGCTGTGGTTCCTCAATTCGTTCGGCCTTAAGCCCATGCACGTCTTCGGCTTCCTCGGCAGCGTAATGTTTGCGCTGGGACTGATAGCCGTGATGATAGTGGGCGGCGTGAAACTCGTGGCCATCTGCAAGGGAGTGCCCGCCCCGCTGGTGGTGCACAGCCCGTGGTTCTTCATCGCCCTGACGATGATGATACTCGGCACGCAACTCTTCCTGGCCGGTTTCCTCGGCGAACTTATCAGCCGCAATGCCGAAGGCCGCAACGACTATAACATTGAAAAGGAGATATAGCCCTCCGTCCTTTCCGTTGAAGGCTTCATATCTTCTCAGTTCCTCCTTTTTATGCGCAAGTTTGTGTTGATTCTGGCCGTTGTGGCATGCTGCGTGTCGGCGTGCCAGAACATCAGTTGCCCGCTCGACAACGTGGTAATGCTGAAGATGAGCATGTACTCGGGCAATGAGAAAGCCCGCGTGCTCGATACGCTTACCGTGACGCTGGAGGGGCGCGACTCCGTGCTGGTCAACAGGATTTACAACTTCGACGAGGTGCAACTTCCCCTGCGTCAGAATGCATCGGGAGAGGTGACCGATACGTTTCTCCTGCATTGGAGTCTTGCTACAGGAGAAGAAGGTGAAACGCCTGTGCGCGTGACCGATACGCTTACGGTACACCATGGCTGCACAGTACATTTCGAGAGCATGGACTGCCCTTCCTCGGTCTTCCATCACCTGATAGACGCCACTTGTTCCCGCGGACTGGCCGACAGTGTGAGCATCAACAATCCCGCAGTAGATTATGAGCATTACGAGAACCTTCGCCTGCATCTTTCTCCTCTGTCTGAGTAGCGGTCTGTGCGCTCAGGTGGCAGGGACAACGACGAAGATAGCCACAGGAGAGGGCACGCTCACGGTCAAGGGCGACAGCGTGGAACGCTTTCAGGGCGTGGCATTCGACCATACCCGTGTGCCGACCTACAAGGAGCAACCCTTGTTCTGCGGTGTGAGTGTCGGCGCGGACTTGGCCGGCGCGCTGATGGCGCAGGTGGCGAAGTTCGGGCAGTATGAGGCTCAGGCGCGTTTCAATTTCAAGCAACGCTATTTCCCTGTAGTGGAAATAGGCGTGGGAACCTCCAATCATACGAGCGACCGCACCAACCAGACGTATAAAGTCCATTCCCCGTATTTCCGCATCGGCGGCGACTATAATTTTGCCCACAACCCCGTGAGCGGCAACCGCATCTACGGCGGCGTGCGATATGGTTTCTCGTCGTTTAAGTATGAGATTAGCGGCCCCTCGTTCATAGACCCGATAGACGGCAGCGCGATGCCGCTCGACCTTCAGGGCGTGCACAGCAGCATGCACTGGGGCGAGCTGGTGGCGGGACTGGAAGGCCGCCTCTGGAGGTTCATTCACCTGGGCTGGTCGGTGCGCTGGAAATTCCGCTTCAAGCAGAAAGACAACGCTTACGGCAATCCTTACTACGTGCCTGGCTATGGCGACAACACCGATGGCTCCTGCTTCGGCGGCAACTTCTGCTTGCTTATAGACATCTCGGATATCAAAAACTCCAAGAAGCACTAATCGGCGGCCGAAGCGGTAAAAAAGCAGTTTTGTGCGCAAATACTTGCGGGTGTCAGGGATTTTTACTATCTTTGCACCCGATTTCGGAAGGTTGGCAGAGTGATCGATTGCGCTAGACTCGAAATCTGGTGTACTCTTTATGGGTACCGGGGGTTTGAATCCCTCACCTTCCGCACAGCAAGCCCCCCTCCCCGCGAAGGGGGCTTGATTGGTATAAACGGGATGCGCACTCCCGATGATGAAAGGCTGGTAGATGAGGCCGGCATTCCCAAGTGCGCGACACATTATATATATTATACAGGAATAATATAGACAAAAGCAAGATATGAGTAAACTCGTAGCCATCGTGGGCCGTCCCAACGTGGGCAAATCCACGCTCTTCAACCGCCTTACCGGCACGCGCCACGCCATTGTGAGCGATGAGGCCGGTACCACCCGCGACCGCCAGTACGGCAAGGTGGAGTGGTGCAACCGTGAGTTCTCCGTCGTTGATACAGGCGGCTGGGTGGTCAACTCCGACGACATCTTCGAAGGCGAAATCCGCAAGCAAGTGTCCATAGCCACCGAGGAGGCCGACGTGGTGCTCTTCCTCGTGGACGTACTCAACGGCATTACCGACCTCGACACCCAGGTGGCCTCCATACTCCGCCGCAGCAAGGTCCCCGTCATCCTTTGCGCCAACAAGACCGACAACAACGCCGACCGCTACGGCGCTGCTGAATTCTATGCTCTCGGCTTGGGTGACCCCTACTGCATCAGCGCCGCCACAGGCAGCGGTACGGGTGACCTCCTTGACATGATACTCAAGGAACTCGGCCCCGAAACGCCCGAGAACGACGAGGAGGAGCGCATACCCCGCTTCAGCGTCGTGGGCCGTCCCAACGCAGGAAAGTCAAGTCTCATCAACGCCTTCATAGGTGAGGACCGACACATCGTGACCGATATTGCCGGCACCACGCGCGACAGTATCCTGACGCGCTACGACAAGTTCGGCTTTGACTTCTACCTCGTTGATACCGCCGGCATCCGTAAAAAGAGCAAGGTGACGGAGGACCTGGAGTTCTATTCCGTAATGCGCTCCATCCGCGCCATTGAAAATTCCGACGTGTGCATCCTTATGATCGACGCCACCCGCGGCATTGAGGCGCAGGACCTCAATATCTTCCAGATTATCCAGAAAAACAACAAGAGCCTCGTCGTCGTGGTCAACAAGTGGGACCTTGTGGAAGACAAGTCGCAGGCCGTGATTACCACCTTCGAGACCGCCATACGCGAGAGAATGGCCCCGTTCACCGACTTCCCCATCATCTTCGCTTCAGCCCTGACGAAGCAACGCATCTACAAGGTTCTGGAGACCGCCAAAGAGGTATATCTCAACCGCAAGAGGCACATCGGTACGCGCAAGCTGAACGAAGAAATGCTCCCCCTTATTGAGGCCTATCCGCCCCCCTCGCTCAAGGGCAAATACATCAAGATAAAGTATTGCTCGCAGGTGCCGGACACACAGATTCCCACCTTCGTGTTCTACGCCAACCTTCCCCAATACGTGAAGGAGCCCTACAAGCGTTTCCTCGAGAACAAAATCCGCGAACGCTGGGACTTCTCCGGCACGCCCCTTAACATTTTCGTCCGTCAGAAGTAATGCTCCGCCGCTTCTCAGTCCTTCTCGCCGCCGCTCTGCTCTTGGCAGGTTGCAGTTCCTGTGGCCACACCGATGACCCTCTCCTCATCGACGCTCCTTCCGATAGCGAGGTGGAGGACTTATGCATGCTTCTCCTGGAAGGTCCGGACAGTGCCTGCGTTGGCCAAATGCATTCCATGCAGCAGGGTGACAAAGTCCGTCGCACCAATATGGCTCAGATGATAAGCCAGCGCCGGCAATCAGAAAACAAGCGCCACGGCAACGTAGAGGAGATAGAGGTCAACCGAGTGGAGCATACGCCGCGCCACCCTTACTATGCCGAAGCCTTCGTTGAACTGCAGTATGCTGACGGGACGAAGCGCACCGTGCGCCTGCCGATGGTGTATAGTGAAGGCCAATGGTGGCTGAAATAGACAACGGACAGAGGATAACGGACAACGGACGAAACACAGAAGAAATGAAATACAGCATAATCATTCCCGTCTATAACCGCCCCGGCGAACTCGGAGAGTTGCTTGAGAGCCTGTGCTCACAGACGCTCAACCGTACTGCCGCCGGCGATTTCGTTTTTGAGGTTGTCGTAGTGGAGGATGGCAGCGCCGTTCCTTGCGAGGATGTTTGCCGGGCCTACGAGCAGCGCCTCCCCATCCGTTATTTCGTCAAGGAAAACGGCGGCCCCGGCCCCGCCCGCAACTATGGTGTGGAACGTGCCGCCGGCGAGTACGTCCTTATCCTTGACAGCGACGTCGTGCTCCCCGCGGGCTATCTCGCAGCCATCGATGCCGAACTCGCCGCCCGTCCCAGCGATGCCTTTGGCGGCCCCGATGCGGCCCATCCCGACTTCACCCCCGTGCAGAAGGCCATCAACTACGCCATGACCTCCTTCTTCACCACCGGCGGCATACGCGGCGGCAAGAAGGGTGGGGCACGTCTCGACCGTTTCTTCCCCCGCTCCTTCAATATGGGCATTCGCCGCGAGGTCTATACCGCGCTCGGCGGTTTTGCCAGGATGCGTTTCGGCGAGGACGTCGATTTCTCCTATCGCATCGTGGAGGGCGGCCACACCTCCCGCCTCTTCCCCGACGCCTGGGTGTGGCACAAGCGCCGCGCCAACTTCCGTCAGTTCTTCAAACAGGTACACAACTCCGGCATCGCCCGCATCAACCTCACCAAGCGGCATCCCGGCACGCTGAAGCTCGTCCACATGCTCCCCGCCGTCTTCACCGTCGGCGTGGCGCTCTGCCTGGCGGCTCTTCTCGTCGGTCTCACCGGCGGCGGCCTCACGGGATGGACGGCACCTTGGCTCTGGCTACTGGTCATCGGCCTTTGCCCCCTACTTCTCTTCAGCCTCATAATCCTCATCGACGCCACGGCCCGCAACAAGAGCCTCCACGTCGGTCTTCTCTCCGTCGCAGCCTCCTTTATCCAGCTTACCGGCTACGGCTCCGGCTTCCTCCGTTCCTGGTGGCAGCGCTGCATCCTCGGCCGCGACGAGTTTGAGGCCTTCAAAAAGAATTTCTATAAATAATTAGCAAATTCGGTAATTAGCAAATTTGAAAATGTCCCGCGTAATCATTTCCCAATTCGCTAATTTGCTAATTTGCTAATTTGCTAATTCGCTAATTCCCTAATTCCCCAATTTGCTAATTTCCTAATTTGCTAATTTCCTAATTTCCCCCATGTCCATCACCTCCTGGAACGCAGAAGACCGCCCGCGCGAGAAGTTCGCGGCCCTCGGTGCCACCGCCCTCAGCAAGGCCGAACTCCTTGCCATCCTCGTGGGCAGCGGCTCCACCGACCTTTCCGCCGTGGAACTCATGCGCCAGATTCTCACGGACCATCACAACAGCATCCACGAACTGGAGCGCCTCACGGTGGAGCAACTCTGCGCGTATAAAGGTATCGGTCCCGCCAAGGCCGTCACCATCCTTGCCGCCTGCGCGCTGGCCTGCCGCTATGCCAGCGAGGAAATAGCGCCCCGCAGCAAGATGGACAATGCCGAGGTCATCTCCCGCTATTTCAGCCCCCTCATCGCCAACCTCGGCCACGAGGAGTGCCACGTTATGCTCCTCGACAACAGCCTCCGCCTCATCGCTTCACGTTGCGTAAGCGTGGGAGGACTCTCATCTGCCTCCGTCGATGTGCGCAAAGTGATGAAGGACGCCGTCCTTTCCGACGCCTCCGCCCTCGTCCTCTGCCACAACCACCCCTCCGGCTCACTCACCCCCAGCCGTTCCGACGATGACCTCACACGTCGCGTCCGCGAAGCCGCCACGGCAGTAGGCCTCCGCATGCTCGACCATATCATCGTCAGCACAGACGGCTATTACAGTTACCAGGAAAACGGAAAATTATGACTCCCGAAGAAAAACTCGCCCTTGAAGAGCGCATCGTAGAAGTGCTCCGCACCGTTTACGACCCCGAAATACCCGTAGATATCTACAGTCTCGGCCTCATCTATCGCATCGACCTCCACGACGACGGCCAGCTGGAGGTGGACATGACCCTCACGGCCCCCAACTGTCCCGCCGCCGACTTCATCGTGGAAGACGTCCGCCTCAAGCTCGAAGGCATCACCGGCATACTCAATCCCCGCGTCAATCTCGTCTTCGAGCCCGAGTGGGACAAGGATATGATGAGCGAGGAAGCCAAGCTTGAGCTCGGCTTCCTGTAGGTGCTCCCCGCTCCTTTTCGTTTCCCCACGTTTTGCCCTTGCGGCCTTATAATCAACCACGGATTTCACCTCCGTGGTTTTTTATTTACGTGTAGTAGCGGGTGGCTAAACATACCCCGAAGGGGTTAAACAACCCAGCCAGGGGCATCGCCCCTGGTCGAAAGTGCAAGAGCCATGCACGCCCCAGCGGGGCATAACAACAAGAACCGTTTGATGTTGTGCCCCGTTGGGGCGGCGCGTAAGACGTCGACCATGTACCAGGGGCGATGCCCCTGGCTGGGTTGTTTAACCCCTTCGGGGTATGCCGTGACATTTCCCCGGACAGCATACAGTAAGAAAAGATGTCACTCCATATTTCGGAAGAACCATAAAATGATCCTTTTGAAAGGCTTACCGCCAGTTTTCCCCTATAAGGATTGTAGTTTTATCCTATAAGGATTGTAGTTTTATCCTGTAAGGATTGTAGTTTTATCCTGTTAGGACTGTAGTTTTTCCCTATAAGGACTGGAGTCCTAACAGGGGAGGACTGCAATCCTAAGGGCGAGGACTCCAGTCCTAAGGGCGAGGACTGCAACTGCAACTTGGCAACGCAGAGAATAACCGGCCTTATCAACACTTCTGACCGGCAACCTTATGCACGATACCCGTTCATAAAGCGTTTAGAAGCCGCCTCTTTTTCCCTGATGGAACATTATTATATATAATAGTGTGCGAGAAGGGCCCGGAAGAAACCGTATTGCAATCTGCGCATAGCATTTGCCCTCCCCCTAAAAGTGTTAAAGAACTTTCGGGAAGAGAGTAGGGGGAAATTTTGGGTATCTCGCTGGAAAGTCGTAATTTAGTACGCAACTTATGGGCCGGGCGCAGTATTCGCCTCCCGTACGCTCATATTAAAAAGGGAAATCACTTTAATATTAATACAAATAGTAATGAAAAAAATCTTATTTTTATCATTGATTATGCTCTGCACGGCAATGAGTGCATGGAGCCAGACGACGAATAACGTAGCCTTGTTATTTAATGACAATACTCCGTCGAAAACTACTAACCCCGAGACGGGAATCTCTGTGCAGGCTACGCCCCACACCGAAGATTATCACAGCGCGTGGAAAGTTTATGGAGCTAATGCCTTAGAGCTTTCCGTTCCTCAAGGCTATGTCATCACTAAAGTCGAGTTCGATTACTCTGGCTTTTTTGAGAATGGCGACTGTATCGATCAGTGCAACTGTCTTATTTTTGACACTGAGAGTGAAACATGGGTACAGAAAGACGGAAAACTTGACTACTTCAGCACCATAAAGTTCAATGCCGAACACCCAGCATATGTAAGTGCAGTATTTGTTTACTACCACCGATGCAGTGGAGCAACGCATTATGAGGCCGTAAATGCCACTTGTACGACAAAAGGCAAGGCAGAATATTGGGAGTGCACATGTGGCAAAATCTACAGTGACGCAGATTGTACTCACGAGGTAACCGACATGACATCGCTTGACACAGATATTGACCCAACGAACC
>JAKSLT010000078.1 GCA_024401055.1 Bacteroidaceae bacterium
GAACTTTGTCGGCGTTGATGATAATCACATTGTCGCCACAGTCAACGTGGGGAGTGAAGCTGGGCTTGTACTTACCACGAAGCAGCTTGGCAACACGGGTAGCAAGGCGACCGAGAACCTGATCGGTGGCGTCAACCACGACCCATTCTTTCTGAGCGGTCTCCTTGTTCACATAGGATGTCTTGTAACTTAAAGTATCCACTTTGTTGTTTTGTTTTTAATAAGTTAATAACTACATTTTTTCTTATCGCTCTCTCTGATTCCCGAACCACGCTGTCAGGCCAACGGCAACGCTATTCACACAAAGGGAGTGCAGCCTTTTTGAGGGGCTGCTGATAATAATCGGCGTGCAAAAGTACTATTTTATATACATACGCGCGCACGAAATCACGTCTTTTTCTCACTTTTTTTTCATCTCACCCTCCTTTTGCTATCCCTGACTTTCACTTTCGGCCGATTTGGCATCCTCCGCGGCCTTTTCCTTTCTCCCTATCCGCCCTCCTCTCCGGCCTCCTCCTACGCGCGCGTATTTATAAATAAGGTGTGGTCATACATTTTTACCAAGAAGTGAGAAAATTACGGTACTTTGTATTGCATAGTTCTGTAATAATTCGTACTTTTGCACCTGAAAACGAAAGGAAGGCTCTTTACAAGGCCGTCAGCGTCGTCGCGCCCCGTCCTGCAAACGGGCCGGTTCGCCCTAACAACGATTTACTTTCCTCTAACTCAGCACCTATGGACACCAACAACGCCAAGTCGCAGATGCGCAAGGGAATGCTGGAATACTGCATTCTCCTCCTCCTACGCCAGAAGGCGGCCTACGCCAACGACATCATCGTGCGCCTCAAGGAGTCGGACATGATTGTAGTGGAGGGCACGCTCTACCCTCTCCTCACCCGCCTGAAGAAAGACGGGCTCCTGCAATACGAATGGCAGGAGAGCACGCAGGGCCCGCCCCGCAAGTACTACGCCCTCACGTCCGCCGGCGAGGCCTACCTCGCCGAACTCTCCTCCGCATGGGAGGCCCTGACGCGCACCATCGACATCCTCAACGGCAAATAGCCGCCCGCCCCGCAAAGTATAATCCTCCATAAACGACACCCTATCATGAAACGCAACTTCTCCATCAACCTTTACGGCACCCTCTACAACATCGACGAGGACGCCTACGCGCTCCTCCAGCAATACGAGGACAACATGCGCCGCTATTTCGGCCGCGAGTCCGACGGCGCAGAGATATGCAGCGACATCGAGCACCGCGTGGCCGAACTCATCAGTGAACTCTCCGAACAGGGCACGCGCCCCGTCACCATCGAGCACGTGCAGGAAATCGTGCGCCGCATCGGCAATCCCGCCGAAGTGGCCGGCGGCGACGCTTCCGCGTCATGCTCTGAAGAGCAACCGTCTTCCGCCGACGGGCAGCCGTCATCCGCCGGCGAGCGCCTCTCCTCCGCCGTAGGCGATTACTCCCAGCGCGTCCTGAGCCGCAAGCTCTACCGCGCGCCCGACGACAGAATCCTGGGCGGCGTGGTGTCCGGCCTGGCCAATTACCTCGGCATGAGCGCCACGCTCCTGCGCATCATCGTCGCGCTCCTCATCATCGCCAGCCTGCCCATTTCCCTCCTTATCTATGTAATTCTCTGGGCCATCATCCCCGAAGCCCGCACACCGGAGGACCATCTGCGCATGCGCGGCGAGGCTGTGACGCAACAGAGCGTCAGCGAGGAACTCCTCCGCCAGAACGCCACGGCAGCCGGCACCGTCTCCCCCACCCCTTCCAGCCCTGAGGCCCGCTCAGTGCTGGGCGGCTGCATCAAAGGCTTCCTCATCGCGGGCGGTATTCTCACTTTCCTCGGTTTCAGCATGGCCGCGCTGACGTTTTTCGCCCTCCAGCTCAGCGGCATGCCCGCATTCCTCTCCGCCGGAGTTTATGACACGACTTTCTTCCAAGTCCTTCATGATTTCGCCCCCAATTCATTCCTTCTTATGGCCTTCGCCAGCGCATGCGGCATGCTATGGAGCGGCATCGCCACGTGGGGGCTCACGCGCCTCTTCCGCGACGGGGAGTCCATGAGTGCCACCCGCCGCCGCACACTTGTCTTCACGGGCGTGGCAGCCTTCCTGCTGATGATTTTCCTCTACATTCTCGCCGGTTTGCAGATGGCACATAGCGCCATTGAGTGCGACAAAGTCCTCGACGAGCGCTTCGCCGCCGAACAGGCGGAGCAGGAGGCCCTCGTGGGCGAGGACGTGCTCTCGGCTTATCTTGAACCCGGCACCTACGTTCTCACCCTCGACACCGACAGCCTCGCCACCGGTGATTCCCTCGCCCTTTTCTACCAGCAGGAGCAGGACAGCGTGCGCACCGGCGTGAAGCCCGGAGAGACATTCACCATTAACGGCGGCTTCGTCACCTACGGCAGCACGCACAATCCCGACCACCATGCCATCTTCATCGAGAAGGCAAAATAACGTCCTCTGAAACCCGCCGTTTTCCACCCCGGAAAACGGCGGATTTCCCTGCGCGATTTTGTCAAAATTTTTTACAGTTTCGAGGCCGATTCTCGCGCGTGAGTAGCGTCGTAGCGAACAAAAAATATTACGGTCGGAAATATCGCGAAATTGAAGAAGTTGCGCAACGCACTGTCGCTCTGCTCCTTACGGTCGCAAAGGCCTCAAAAAGCGCCGAAACAGCCTGAATTAGTGCAGAAGCACGTCAAATTACTTCCCATTTAATTTGAATTTCTCCTCTTTTAATTTGAACTTTTCCTCATTTAATTTTCACTAGTTCCCATTTAATTTCTGCTAAAAGGGGACTAGTGAAAATTAAAAGGGAAGAAATGCAGAGCAATCCTACGCCGCTTTTAAGAGGAGCTGTTCAAGGCGTCGTTTTCTCGCCATTTTTCAAACATCAAAATTTTTTACAGTTTCGCGCGGCTGCAAATGATAAAAATATTTAGGTAGGTTCTATAAATTAGCTCGCGGTGGTTTTGCGGCTCTTCCGAAGTAGATTTCTTTCTTTCATGAAGGAGCGGTGCGGGCACCGTGACTGAAAGAAAGGAAGGAAGATACGAGAGAAGAGACCAAAAGCAGCCGAGCATAGAATACTACCCTGAATGGAAGAAATAACTAATTAATAGAACCTACCTTACAAAAACAACCGCTATTATTAACCCCTAAAATCAATGGAACTATGGAACAAAAGACATTCATTGAGAAGTTGCTCGTCGCCGTGGCTTACCTCGGACTGCTTGGCGGCATCGGCTGCGGCCTGCTGAATGCTTACGGCATCTGGGAATCGCAGGCAGAGATGTGCTTCCCGCAAGCCGCAATCGTGGCAGCGGGAGCCATATTTGCGGCGACGGCATTCTGGGCCGCACTGATGGCCCTGGCGAACATTTCCTGCCGGACGAGAAGAATAGAAAAACGCTTGCAGGAAAAAGCAGCCTGACCCCGCAGGCACAAAAAGGATGCCGCCACATTCCGAAAGGATTGTGGCGGCATTCTTTGGGGCCGGCATAGGCAAGGGGCGCCTGCCGAGGCTCTTGTCAGAGCGTTATCTGTTCCGCCTCCACCCGCTCGTTCATGAAAAGGGAAGCCTGCTCGGAGAACTTCTGCGCGTTCTCGGTGGTGAGGTAGTGGCAGGTACCCGCGTGGGAGAGTGCTGCATCCATCTCGGCATGGCGGCCGAGGTAGTCCTGCAAGGATGCGGCTACGAGGTCGCCCTGCGCAATGACGTTGACGCCCTCGGGAATGTACTTGCGGATAAGGGGCAAGAGGAGGGGATAGTGGGTGCAGGCAAGGATGAGTGTGTCGATGGCGGGGTCGGCACGCATAATCTCTGTGACGCGCTCACGCACGAAATAGTCGGCGCCCGGCGTTTCGTACTCGCCGTTCTCCACGAGAGGCACCCACATGGGGCAGGCAAGGCCCGTGACGTGGATGTCGGGGCAGAGTTTGGTGAGTTCTATGTCGTAGGAACGGGAACTGACGGTGCCTGCCGTAGCGAGCACGCCGACATGGTGGGAGCGGGTGAGACCGCCCACGGCCTCCACCGTGGGACGGATGACGCCCAGGACGCGGTGGTCGGTGCCCCAGCGGACAAGGTCGCGCTGCTGAATGGAGCGCAGGGCTTTGGCGGAGGCGGTGTTGCAGGCCAGGATGACAAGCTTGCACCCCCGGCGGAAGAGTTCCTCCACGGACTGCAGCGTGTAGCGGTACACCACGTCAAACGAGCGCGAACCGTAAGGAGCACGCGCATTGTCGCCGAGATACATGTAATCGTACTCGGGCATCAACCGGCGTATCTGGCGCAGGATGGTCAGGCCGCCGTAGCCGCTGTCGAAAATGCCGATGGGAGACACGGAGGTGCGAATTAGAGAATGAGAAAATGAGCAAATGAGCAAATGAGCAAATTTGCGAATGAGCGGGCTTAATGTTTCTCGTTGATTTTGGAGATGGCGAGCGCCGTGACATCGTCGCAATAGCCGGGGTTGGCGAAGAGAGGCTTGGCGGGCAGGATGAAGGCGTAGTCGCCGGAAGTACCAATCTTGGCGATAACCTCGTTCACTTGCTGACGCAGGGGAGCGAGCATCTCGCGCTCGGCACGGCGCAGGAGCCTGTCGCACTCGCGGCGGAAGGCGAGGCCCTTCTCCATAGCGTCCTGCAGGTCGCGCTGGCGCTTGAGGAGGATGGGCTCGGGGAACTCCTTCTGCCCGTCGAGGAACTCGGAGAACTGGCGCTGGAAGGCCTGTTCGTTGTACTGCACCTCCTGCTCATACTTGGCACGGAGGTCGGCCAGCTGCTTCTGCGTCTCGGCATAGGCGGGCATGGCGCGCATCACGCTGTCGGCATCGACATAAGCGAAGCGCACCTCCTGTGCGGCGGCGGTGCCGCACAGGAGGAGCGCGATGAGAAGGAGACCCCCTCTTATCCCCCTCAAGGGGGAAAACATACGGGGATTCTTATCGAATAATTTCATTATCTTCAAGAATTTTAGGGTATGGGGGCTTTTGTAGTATAATCTTTTGAACTCGCAGGATATCCTTTAGAAGGGGAATATCTTGGTGAGCCAGAAGAAAGCCAGCACGAGGCCAACGACACCTATTACGGAGCCGACCTTAATCATATCCTTGGTCCTTACGAGGCCCGTGGAGAAGGCGATGGCATTGGGAGGCGTGGAGATGGGCATCAGCATAGCCAGCGAAGCGCATACGGCCGTGAAGCATACGATAGCCTTTTCGCCACCGAAGACAGCAAAGTCGGGGTTGGAGGTAAGGCCACCCGAAACGGCGCAGAGGATAGGAATGAGCAGGGCTGCCGTGGCAGAGTTGCTGATGAAGTTGGAAAGGAAGTAGCATACGAAGCCAGCCACAACGAATACCAGAACGATAGACATCGAGCCGAAGGGGATGGAGTTCACGAGGGCAGAGCCGAGACCCGTGCCGCCCTTATCCATGTCGAGCATGGCATAGCCGAGAGCGAAGCCGCCGGCAACGAGCCAGAGCACAGACCAGTCAATCTTCTTAATATCTTCCTTGGTGAAGCAACCCGTAGCCACGAATACGGCCAGAGGCACGAGGGCTACGATGTTAGAAGAGATGTGATGGAGGTTCTCCGTAGCCCAGAGAAGAATAGTTATTACGAAGGTTATCCATACGCAATAGGTCTGCCAAGTAGTGGGTTTGTCGTTCTCAGGGATATTGATTTCCAACTTCTTTGAGGAGAAGGGGAAGAAGAACAGAAGTACGCCCCAGGCTACAAGTATCATGATGACTACGTAAGGGAACATGTGGATAAACCAATCACCGAAGGAAATGACCATGTCGGAACCGAAGAAGGTCTCAAGGTTCTGTACGGCCGTGCCATTAGGAGGCGTACCGATGGTTGTGCCGATACCACCGAGGTTGGCAGCCACAGGGATGGACATTGTGAGAGCTATTCTGCCCTTATCGCCTTCAGGGAAGGTGGCAAGGATAGGAGCGAGGAAGGCCAGCATCATGGCAGCAGTAGCCGTGTTGGACATAAACATGGAGAACACGGAGATTACGGAGAGGAAGCCCAGAAGAACGAACTTGGGGTTCTTGCCGAAGGGAGCAAGAAGAATGCGTGCCAATGTGACGTCAAGGCCGTACTTCTGTGCCATGATAGCCAAGGTGAAGCCACCGAGGAAAAGCATTACTACAGGGTCGGCAAAGGCAGACATGATCTTGGTGTACTTCATAGTGCCGACAAGAGCCTCGCCAGCAGAGTCCGTCATCAGGAAGCCTATTCCCTTATTGGACAGAGTAAGAAGCCCAATGACGATGATGAGTACAGAAGTGGTCCAGCTGGGGATAACTTCGGTAATCCACATCAATGCGGCGAAAGCAAAGAGAGCGATAGTGCGTTGCTGAAGAACAGTGAGGCCGTCGATGTGGAAGCACTCGGCAGGCATGTTCCAAAGCGTGAGAGTGACAATGACTACGATAAGGAGCTTGATTGTCTTGATGATGTTTTGTTTGGACATGATATTGTTATTAAGAGTTGGGATTTGACAGTTGACAGTTTATAGTTGGAAAGAGGGCACATAAAGCGCATTTATAATGGCCTTTCTCTTAAATTCCACGCGAAATTACGCCAACTTTGCGACTTAGGCAAACAAAAAGGAGCAAAAAAGCACCTATCTCAAAAAAAAACGCTAATTTTGCGCTCACAAGTTAGCATCTAATGCCGACTACACCATTTTTATTATAAAAGACAACAAATACAACTAAAACAACTACCGAGCACATAAAAACCTTAAAAATGATAACGGACATAGAAGAATCGAAACAAAAGTTGTAACAGTTGTTAATGTTGTCTTAAAAATTTTCAGCATGCAGAATATAGCCATAGTCCTGGCCGGCGGCGTGGGGTCGCGACTGGGAATGAGTACGCCCAAACAGTTTTTCAAGGTGGCCGGCAAGATGGTCATAGAGCATACGGTGGACGCCTTCCAGCGCAACGCTCACATCAGCGAGATTGCCATCGTGAGCAACCCCGCCTACTGCACGGACATGGAGGAGATTCTCCTGCGCAATCCCCACTGGACAAAGGTGCGCCGCATCCTGAAAGGCGGCAAGGAACGCTACGACAGCAGCCTCTCGGCCATACGCGCCTACGAAAAAATGGGCGGCGAGGACGTGAACCTCGTGTTTCACGATGCCGTGCGACCGCTCGTGAGCCAGCGCATCATCGACGACGTGTGTCGCGGACTGGAAGAATGGGAAGCTATCGACGTGACGCTGCCGGCCGTGGATACCATCATTGAGCATAAGGACGGCTGCATCAGCCACATTCCCGAGCGCAGCCGCCTGCAACGCGGACAGACGCCGCAGGCTTTCCGCCTCAGCGTGATACGCGAGGCATACCGCCGCGCACTGAACGACCCGGATTTCAGGGTGACGGATGACTGCGGCGTGGTGGTGAAATACATGCCCGAAGTGCCCGTGCACCTCGTGCGCGGCGAGGAGAGCAATATGAAACTCACCTACCCCGAAGACACCTATCTGCTCGACAAGCTCTTCCAGTTGCAGACGACCGAGATGCCTACGGAGGCTGGAGACGACGGAAAGTCAGTTGCCACGGCCGCCCTCGCCGGCAAGGTGGCCGTCATCTTCGGCGGAGCCTACGGCATCGGCAAGGACACCGCCGACATGCTGCGCGAGGCCGGAGCCCGCGTGCACAGTTTCTCGCGCTCGCTGACCGGCACCGACGTGAGCCGGCGCGAGAGTGTGGAGGAGGCGCTGAAGAAAGTAGTCGAGGAGGAAGGGCACATTGACTTCATAGTGAACACGGCCGGCGTGCTGCACCGTCAGCCCCTCGTGGCGATGGACTACGCCGCCATTGAGAGCGCCGTACAGGTGAACTACATGGGCTGCGTCAACGTGGCGCTGGCCGCCTACCCTTATCTACAGGAATCACACGGCAAGCTGGTATTCTTCACCTCGTCCAGTTACACCCGCGGCCGCGCCCTCTACAGCATTTACTCCAGCACGAAGGCCGCCATCGTGAACTTCGTGCAGGCCCTTGCCCAGGAATGGGAGAGCCAGGGCATCTGCATCAACTGCATTAACCCCGAGCGGACGAAGACCCCGATGCGTATCCAGAACTTCGGCACAGAGCCCGACGAGACCCTACTGAAGTCCGAACAGGTAGCCGCAGCCACCGTGCGCACCCTACTGAGTGACTACACCGGGCAAGTGATTGACGTGCGCAGAACACAGCCGCAGACCTGAGAAATTAAAAAGCAGCACTGCAAAACTAAAAAAACGTCGCTCAAGAGCAAAAAAAACGCGTTTTTCTCTGTTTCTTTAAGAAAAAAAGCGTAAATTTGCAACCAGAAACCCTAACCCCTAAAACCTATCGCTATGGCAACAAAGAAACAAATGCCTGCCGAGCAGGCTACCGTCAGCAGTGTTGACGCCCTTTGGTCGCTCTTTCTGAGCCAGAAAAAAACCGTAAGAAAAGCCTTGGCGAAGCGCATAATCGACCTGGAGGCCGCAGAGCGCCGCAACCACAAGAAGAAGGCCGACGAAGAGAAAATTGGCGGAAAAGCCCGCGCAAAGGCCCGCGCCATTGCCAAGAGCATTGAAGACGGCAACGCCCTCTAACGCACAAGCACATGGCACTGGACACTAACACCTCTGTACAAAAGCATTAAGAATGAGTGAGGCTCCACAAAAGCCCCACTCATTTTGATACAAAGGCCTGCCCATGAACGACTCATTATATATATATAATAAGGAGCATCTGCGGGAAGTGCAACTCCGCCAACTCGCCATCCTTGAAGAGATAGACCACATCTGCTCCCGCCACGGCATCACCTACTGGCTGGACGGCGGCACCCTGCTCGGCGCCGTGCGTCACGGCGGCTTCATTCCTTGGGACGACGACATTGACATCGCCATGCGTCTGGAGGACTTGCCACGATTCAGCGAGGCCTGCCAGAAAGAGTTGCCCCCCGACCTCTATCTGCAAACGATACAGACGGAACCCGCGTGCCGCCTGCCCATCAGCAAGGTGAGAGACAGGGACTCCTTCCTCGTGGAATACACCGACGACTTCACCCGCCCCTACGGCAAGGGCCTCTATGTGGACATCTTCCCCATGGTGCCCTATCCCGACGTGAGCCGACGCTTCGTAAAGCGCGTGGCCGGCGGCTATTGCAAGGCCAACGCCATCCTTCAGAGCCAGCATTATTACTCGTGGCGCTCCTGCGCCGAATTGCTGTGGTTCGGAGCGAAGCGGGCTGGGCTGAAAATGCTCTGGAAGTGCGCCTGCCTGCTACACGGCAAGGACAAATACACCAGCAACGTGCTCAACAACAACGGCTACGGTATCATGCACCGCACCGACAGCATCTTCCCTTCCGCCCCCATCACCTTCGAGGGACGCACCTTCCAAGGGCCGGCCAACCCCGACGCCTATCTGAAGGACCTTTATCACGACTATATGACGCTCCCACCCGAGGAAAAACGCCGCGGCCACGCCGTGTTTTACATGGCAAACCTGAAAAATGTGTAAAAACTTTGCCATTTCACTAATTTTTGTTAACTTTGCAGCCAAAACCTAACATTATTAATCCAATAACATCTAAAACTTTTCAATTTTCAATTTTACCTATGTGGTTATTTGATTCATCTATCGGAAGGAAAGTTGTAATGTCCGTAACAGGCATTGCCCTTATTCTCTTCCTGACGTTTCATGGTTGCATGAACGTCGTAGCTCTCTTCAGTGCAGAAGGCTACAACTGGGTCTGCGAGATGCTCGGTGCCAATTGGTACGCCATCGTGGCTACCGTTATTCTTGGCGCCCTAGTCGTGCTCCACTTTGTCTATGCCTTCATCCTCACCCTTCAGAACAAGAAGGCTCGCGGCCTGAGCAAGTATGCCGTGACCGACAAGCCCGAGAAAGTGGAATGGGCCAGCCAGAACATGTTCGTGCTCGGCCTCATCGTCATCCTCGGTCTCTGCCTGCACCTCTTCAACTTCTGGTTCAACATGATGTTCGCCGA
>JAKSLT010000079.1 GCA_024401055.1 Bacteroidaceae bacterium
TACGAAATTCTTCTTTAACACAATTATCTGCCCCCAGCTTTTTTCCACTGAGCCCAGGAATGCCCTTCCCGTTATTTGCGCACACGTGTGCCGAGGGTTCGGGACACGTTGCCGAGGTTGCCAAATGTGAGGAAGGACAGAGCCAGAGGGATGGAGTGGGACAAAAATTAGAGACCCCGAGAAAGGGGCCTCTAACCAACACAAAAACTAAACTAGACTTTCTTAAGCGAATCGCTTAAGTGGGCGTTATCTCACGACAACTTTATTTATCTAGTGCAAAAGTACGAATTTTTAGGAAATACTCCAAATTTTTGCGCAACTTTTTACGTATTTTCCGACAAAATTAGACAAAATTGCCAATTTTAATGGCATTTTTTGCAATTTCATCGCATTTTGCCTCGTTAATTTTTGTTAAGAAGTTCTCAGGAATAACGTAGCCATTTCCACAATTCGCGCAATGTAGGTTTCTTTCCGTACATAAGAATCCCCACTCTGTAGATACGTGCACCTACCCAGACGAAAAAGATTGCGGTGGCATAGAGAATGACGAGGGAGAGAAGTTCTTGCCAGAGAGGTATATCGAAAGGCACGCGTATCATCATTACTATGGGGCTGGTAAAGGGGAAAAGGGAGGCCCAGAAGGCAAGAGGCCCGTTGGTGTTCTCCATGGAGCCTAAGGCGCCATATAGGGCGAATATCATAATAAGCAGCAGGGGCATCATGAACTGCGATGAATCCTCCGGGCTATTGACAGCGGCTCCACAGGCGGCAAAGAGGCTGGCATAGAGAAGATAACCGCCAAGGAAATATAGGACAAACATAATGGCGACCTCTACGACGGGGATACCAGAGACTTGGCTGAGGATATCGTATGAAGGGGCTGCTGCGTCTGCGGGAGTGGCGGCGGGCTGCGAGGCGACGACTGCCGTGGGAGCGGAGGCTTGCTGTGATTGTGCGAGAACTTCTGCTGCGGCATCACCCCCGAAAGCATATGCGATGGCTGAGATGAGTATGACAAGCATGATGCCCCATATCGCTATCTGCGTGAGACCGACGAGCAGCACGCCGAGTATCTTGCCCATCATCAGTTGGAAAGGTTTGACGCTGGACACCATGACCTCTATGATGCGGTTGGTTTTTTCCTCCATAACGCCCTGCATCACCATGCTGCCGTATGTCATGACGAACATGTAGATGAGGAGGGTAAAGGCAAGACCGATTATCATGGCAGCATCAAAGGAGGACTCCGTGTCAGTGCCGTCGTCGCTCCACTTACGCGTCTGCAGAGTGAAGTCTTGCTCCACGTCGGCGATTATGGTCTCAAGTTCTGGGACATCGTAGGCCGCGAGCTTGTCGTTGCGGATTTGGTCAGCGAGGATGTCCTCAATGGTGTGGCGGAGCTCGAGCTGCACCTCCTCGCGGCTATACACGACAGCTGCATCGGGGTTCTTGGCCAGATTGCCGCTGATGAGGAGAACGGCCTGTGCATCGGTTTCTTCGTCGCGGAAACTCTCGTCAACGGCAGTAGCCTTTTGGAAGTGGTACTGCGGCGTGTCCTTAAAAAGTTTCTCGTAGCGATGCGTCTGATCCACGATGACTATGGTCTTCTGATCAGAATCCTTGATGGCTCCGAGGAGAATGGGAAGTGCTATGAGAGCCGCAAAGAGGAAGGGCGTGACGATTGTGAGGATGATGAAGGTCTTTTTCCTCACGCGGGTGGAATACTCGCGCCCGATGATAGTGAGAATTTTACTGTTCATACGTTCGTCGTTTTTTCGTGATTGACGGCCTTGAGAAACACTTCGTTCATTGAGGGCAACACCTCGTGGATTTCTGCCCCGGAGAGATCTGCCGCAATGGTTTCGAGCTGCTCGCGCGAGCCCTTGGCACGTATTTCACAGCTTCCGTCAGCAAACTGGCGCTTGACGTCCTTGACAGGGCCCTGAAGGACTACGCGACTATGGTCAATGAGGGCGATATTGTCGCATACGTCCTCTACGGAGGCCATGTTGTGGGTGGAATAAATGATGGTGTGGCCCTCGTCGCGGAGTTTGAGTATCTCGGCTTTCAGAAGTTCGGCATTGACGGGGTCGAAGCCCGAGAAGGGTTCGTCGAAGATAAGGAGCTGGGGCTTGTGGAGCACAGTGATGATAAACTGTACCTTCTGTTGCATTCCTTTGGAGAGTTCTTCCAGTTTCTTGTCCCACCAGGGCATGATGTCAAGGCGCTCAAACCACTCCAAGAGACGGTGCTTGGCCTCCAGATGGGAAAGGCCCTTGAGGCGGGCAAGGTATATGGCCTGCTCACCCACCTTCATTTTTTTATACAACCCGCGTTCCTCCGGGAGATAGCCGATGTTGTAAACGTCGTCGGGCTGGAAGGGGTGCCCGTCGAAGATCACTTCGCCGCTGTCAGGAGCGGTGATGCGGTTAATGACGCGGATGAGAGTGGTCTTGCCGGCACCGTTGGGGCCGAGGAGACCGAACACCTTGCCTCGCGGTACCTGAATGCTGACGGCGTCTAGCGCCAAGTGGCCCGTGAAGCTCTTGGTGATGTGGTTGGCTTGAAGAAATATATCGTTCATAGAGAAGGATTTTCAACTACTTTAGACGCCTAAATATGTACTTTTGCTACAAGTTTCCTGATTTTTCCTTCGCCGATGACAGGTGCATGGGCATCCTCCGGCCAGACGATGCAGAACTGGCCGGGACGCATGGTGAAGTAGGTTTCTGCCGGGCAGGAATATACGGCATAGTCGGATGCCTCGTTGAAAGGCTCGTCACTCTGGCCGAGGTGTTCCAGAGGCATCCACCCCACCCTCTCGTCACACGACAAGGGGAAATGCACGTCAATGTAGCGGCGGTGCACCTCCAATTTCTGCTCCTCGGCGGGAATGAGTTGCGAATCGTTGACGTTGATGAAGAGTTTGTCGCCATCGAGGGTGATGCGGCCTGCTGGCACTGTGGCGAGGTCGTGGGAGCGCACGTAGTCAAAAAGTTGCTGGAAAAGAGGATGGAGCGCGTAGTAGCGCTGGGCGTTGGGAAGGGTGTCGAGAATCATAATTATGGGGGATTATTATCCTGGCGGAGAAGCGCCAGGAACGGTGACGATTGATGGGAAGCCTGGAGGAAATGCGCCAGGAACGGTGGCGATTGATGGGAAGCCTGGAGGAAATGCGCCAGGAACGGTGGCTACCTAGAAGGGCAGACCCACGGCGAAATGGAAGGTGAAGTCGCGCTTGAAATTGGGATGAATCAGCGGATAGTGCAGACGGCCGCTTGGCACAGCTGGATTGACGGCCTTCATGCCGCCGTCGAAGCGGAGAATGAAATAGTCGAAATTCAGGCGCAGACCCAGACCGTAGGCCACGGCTATCTGCTTATAGAACGTATCCCAATGAAACTGGCCGCCCTCCTGACCTTCGTAGGCACGGGTGTTCCAGATATTGCCGGCATCGATGAAGGCAGCGCCGTGGAACTTCCAGAAGAGGTGGGCACGATACTCCATGCTGAGGTCAAGGCGCATGTTACCCGTCTGGTTGATGAAGTCCACCTTGCCGTCCTTACCGACGAAGGAGCCAGGACCGAGCTGTCGCACGCTCCAGCCACGCACGGAGTTGGCACCGCCGCTGAAATAGCGTTTCTCGTAGGGTATCATCGTGCTATTGCCAAAAGGTATGGCCATGCCGAAGGCGCCGTGGAAGGCCAGGCTGGACTGCTCTGTGAGGCGCACGCTCTTGGAGTAGTCCACGTCAAACTTGAAATACTGCGAGAAAGGTATGTTGCCTATGACGTATTCGCCTTGGTCATTCTTTGAGAAGCCGCAAGCCTTGGAGATGCCGTAGAGCAATGTGCCGGCAAGTTCAGAATTAACGCGAATCTGATAGCCGTTGGTATTGTATAGGCTCTGCACGCCACTTTGGCGAAGGGAGTTGAGCGTGAAGCCATAGCCCACCTTCATAATGAAGAGGTCTTCGTATGAATAGCGCAGGATGGAGTTGCGGGAGGATGTGTCCTCCAGATATTCTTTGCGGAACGTAGAGCTAATCCACGGCATGTAAAGATAGTTGAGCGAGAATAGGTCGAGGCGGTGGCGCAGGGAGGTGTTTTGTAACGGCGTCCACTGGTAATGCCACGTGCCGGTCCACACTCGCCGGTGGAACTCGGGGCGGTCCTGAGAGTTGAACAGCAGGGAGAAGTCCGTATTGGCCCTGATGCGCCGCTTCACTTCCTGCTTCAGCGGCATCATGAAGCGCGGCACACGGAGCGTGAGCTCGGCTCCGTACTCAATGTAGTTGGCATCGGAGTAGCCTTCCAGACCCTTGATGGCCTCAAAAGCGCCACGCACCTTCACGCCGAGCATCTCGGCTCCGCGGAAGAGGTTGCGATTCGTGTAGGTGAGGCTGGCGGCAGCGCCAAGGTCACCGGCCGTATTGGTGCCTTCCAGTTCGAGGCCGATGCCGTTGAGCCTATTCATCTTCATGAACACGTCAGCATCGATGATGTGTGTGCTGTCCGTGAGGAGCGTGTCCACGCGGGGATGCATCTTCACCGTGGTGTAATGTACGATGCCAAGGGAGTTAAGGCTCTGATAGGTATATCTCTGTGCCTGCTCGGAATACACCTCGCCGGGTTGCAGATAGGTGTGGGCCGCCACCACGCGGCGCGATACGTAGCGCCGCACACCCTCTTCATTGTAGAAGTGCAAACCTTTGTATTCCGAACTGTCGGCCTCGGCCGGTGAAGAAACGGTCTCGAACACATTCACGCGGCCCAGCGTATAGGGGCGGTAAGCCTGCTCTGCCTCCACGCCGGGCGGGCAGCGGAACTCCAGACGAAGGTCTATGCCATAGTCACCCGAAAGGGTATCGGCAGCATAGGTGATGAAGTCCTGGTTCAGGCCGTAGTAGCCGATGTTTTGCAAATTACGGATGATGCGCTTGCGTTCCTCGTCGAGCACGGTGACGTCGAAGGGCATACCGCGATAGATAAGCGAACCTTCCTGCATCTCGTCGGCCAGCACGATGGCCTCGATGCGCTGGTCATCAAAGGAATAGCCCAGATGGCTTACGAAGGCCCGTCCTCCGGGGTGCATGTGATAAGTAATGTGGGTACGCTGTCCCTTGTTGAGCGTATCGGCCGCGACGGTGGCTCCCAGATAGCCGCGTCCCTGAAGCGTCTGCTGAATAGAGGAGCAGGAATAATCTGCCAGCGCCTGGTCGTACACCACCGGCGCCTCGCCGATGCGGTGCATGAAGCGGTTGAAGCGCTTCGTGCTGTCGGTGCCCGACATGCAATAGATGCCCAGCGGCACCTTGGCAAAACTCAGCCAGCGACTGTTGGCCTCCTGGCGCACGAAGCGACGATAATCACTCACGCGGACATCCTTGGCATCGCTTGTCATCTTCACGCGAGTAAGCATCGTTTCGCCCTCGGGCACAAAGCGCAAAGGCGAGCAGCTATAGAAGGCGAATATGAGCGCCAAAAGCAGCAAAAAACATGTATGACGAACTATTTTCACGAATTATCGTTAAATTTTGGTGCAAAGATAGCAAGAAATTCACAAACACTTCGTATTTTTGCACTAAATATGCAGGTTTTGCATCATGCTAAGCAAAAATAAGCAAAAGTTCATACGTCAACTCTCCTTAAAGAAGCATCGCGACGAGTTTGCATGCTTCGTGGCAGAAGGTCCCAAGGTGGTGGCCGAACTCATGGAGAAATTCCCCTGCCAGACGCTGCTGGCCACGCCGGAATATCTTGCCGGCCACAACGTGCGCGCCGAGGAAATCATCGAGGTCAGCGAGCGCGAACTCACAGCAGCGAGCAACCTCAAGACGCCGCAGCAGGTCATGGCTGTCTTGAAGAAGGAGTCGCCCACACTACCGCCCTCACCGCAGGAAACGCTAATCCTCGCTCTCGACGATGTGCAGGACCCCGGCAACATGGGCACGATTCTGCGTCTGGCCGACTGGTTCGGCATACGCCATGTGGTATGTTCTCCCCACACGGCCGACGCCTTCTCACCCAAGGTGGTACAAGCCACGATGGGAGCCTTGGCGCGTGTCAGCGTCACCTACGCCGACCTCCCTCAATGGCTGGACTCGCTTCCTGAGGATTGCCCTGTTTACGGCACCGTTCTCAACGGCACCGACATCTACGGAGAAGAGCTGTCCTCCCACGGTGTCATCATCATGGGCAACGAAGGCAACGGCATCTGTCCTGCCGTGCAACAAAGGCTGAAGCACCGCCTCCTCATTCCCTCCTATCCTCCCGGTATGCCTACCAGCGAAAGCCTCAACGTGGCCACAGCCACCGCCATCGTCTGCGCAGAGTTCAGGAGAAGACTACACTAATACTTTACCGCAACATGACTATCGACCCCTCCACCTTATATATATATTATGGAATAGCCGCCGGCATGGCCGTCATACTCTCGGCTCTGTTCGCTGTGCTCATCTATCGTCGCCACAAACTGAAAAAGCTGAAAGAAGATCAGAGCCTGCCCCTTGAGGATAACGGGAAAGAATGGCCGCGCCTCAGCATCGTCGTCATCAGTCAGGAACATGCCGTGGCGCTCGAGGAATGCCTCCCCACGCTGCTCCGCCAGGACTATCCCAACTACGAAGTAGTGGTGGTCGATGCCGCATCCACCGATGACACCGACGACGTCATAAAGCGCCTGCAAAAAGAGCACGACAACCTGCGACGCACCTTCGTGCCCGCCGGCGGGAAGGTGCAGGACATGAACGCCATGGCCCTCATGCTCGGAATGAGATGCGCCCGCGCAGAGTGGTGCCTCGTCATCTTCCCCGACTGCTCGCCCGAGACCGACGAATGGCTGCGACGCATGGCACGCCACATCAACGAAGACATCGACCTCGTCATTGGCACCGCCACACAAAAAAAACTAAAAAACCTCTGTCTGAGAAAGCAAGTTCTGGCGCAATACCACTATTCCA
Source organism: Bacteroidaceae bacterium (assembly GCA_024401055.1). Classification (GTDB taxonomy): domain Bacteria; phylum Bacteroidota; class Bacteroidia; order Bacteroidales; family Bacteroidaceae; genus Alloprevotella. Next base: position 6,962 of record JAKSLT010000079.1, read on the forward strand.
TCACACAGATGGAGCGCCATGCCAAGAATGTCCGAGAATGGTCGCCGCAAGCCCGCATTTATCAACGCGATTGAGCAAAAACGCGCATTAAAATACCCAAATCAAAAAAAAACAAGAAGAAAAGCGCGCGGAATAAGAAAAAAATCGTAATTTTGTAGCCGCTATGCCAAGTAGTGAGACCATTACCATCGACCTCCGCAAAGCCACCGATGCCCCGCTCGACCTTCAGCAAACGCTCGGCAACGACTTCTTTGCAGCTCTCGACCAGGACGAAATCCTCGGTGGAGAAGTGAGGGTCGGAATTAAGGTGAAAGCCGCTGCTGCCGACTCATTCGCAGTTCGCATCGCCGCAGAAGGACAGGTCATCGTAGCCTGCGACCGCTGCCTTGAAGAACTCACGCTCCCCATACACACGGAAGCCCAGATGACACTGCGATACGGAGACGACAACGAGGATTTCAACGACTCCGCCGATGTGACAGTCATTCCGTTCACCGCTACGACATACGACCTCGGCTGGGACATCTATGAGTTCATCGCCCTCGCCCTGCCCTTGCAGCGCGTACACCCCGACGGGGAATGCAACGAAGAGATAACCCAGTATATCATTCAGCAATAAACAACTAAAAAAATCATAACATCATGGCACATCCTAAAAGAAGACAATCCAAGACCCGTACTCTGAAGCGCAGAACTCATGACAAGGCCCAGGCTCCCACGCTGGCCGTTTGCCCCAACTGCGGCGCTTATCACATCTACCACACCGTATGCCCCACCTGCGGCTACTACCGCGGCAAGCTGGCTATCGAAGTAGAAGTAGCAGAGTAATCAAGATTGCAAGTTAAAGGCCCCCTCCGGACACGTCCAAAAGGCACGTTCTGAGGGGGCTTTATGTTTGGCAATCATATACAATTTGCCCCCAATGTTTTGGCTTTGCCGCTTGCCAGAGCAAGAATTGGCGAATTAAAGAATTCTCTTTTTTATACAAGAATTATATGATTTTTTAGAATTTATAGGAATTGCTGCGTTGCAGCAGAATTGCAGTCCGCATGGTTCCGGCAGAGCGGCGCTCTGCAATTCCCGGAAATTCCATATCCGACGGCACGGAAAAAATTCTGTAATTCTTTAATTCTTGATAAAAGAAAAGTCAACGGGGTCTAATCGTATATTGTTGCGTTATGTTTTGTTATGACAACAGACAGCAGACAGACGGTGAAGAACAAATGACAACAGACAACAGACAGCAGACAACAGATGACGGACAGCAGACTGTCCACCGCTCGGGCTTCGTCAACATCGTGGGAAACCCCAACGTGGGAAAATCCACGCTCATGAACCTCCTCATGGGCGAGCGCATCAGCATCGCCACCTTCAAGGCCCAGACCACGCGCCACCGCATCATGGGCATCATCAACGAACCCGACGCACAAATAGTCTTCAGCGACACCCCCGGCGTGCTCAAGCCCAACTACAAGCTGCAGGAAGAGATGCTCGCCTTCTCCGAGAGCGCCCTTCAGGATGCCGACGTGCTCCTCTACGTCACCGACGTGGTGGAGAAGCCCGACAAGAACCAGGACTTCCTCCAGAAAGTCGCCCGCATGCAGGTGCCCATACTCCTGCTCATCAACAAAATCGACGTATCCGACCAGCAGACGCTCGAAAACCTCGTCGCCTCGTGGCACGAAGCCCTGCCCACCGCCGAGATATTCCCCATCTCCGCCAAGGCACGCTTCAACGTCGATAACGTCATGCGCCGCGTCAAGGAACTCCTGCCCCCTTCCCCGCCCTATTTCGACAAAGACCAGTGGACCGACAAGCCCGCCCGCTTCTTCGTCACCGAAATCATCCGCGAGAAGATACTCCTCTACTACGACAAGGAGATACCCTACTCCTGCGAGGTAATGGTGGAATCCTTCAACGAGACAGACAAGAGCATCAGCATCCGCGCCATCATCTTCGTGGAGCGCGACAGCCAGAAAGGCATCATCATCGGCCACAAGGGCGTAGCCCTCAAGAAAGTCAGCACCGAGGCCCGCAAAACCCTTGAGAAATTCTTCCAGAAGAGCATCTTCCTCGAGACCTACGTCAAGGTGGACAAAGACTGGCGCAACAACCAGAAACGCCTCCAAGCCTACGGATATAAGTTAGACTAAAAAGTGAAGAGTGAAAAAGTGAACAGTGAACAATAATTTTTGTACAAAGTTCCATTTTTCCCTACATTTCCTACATTGCTACATCCCCGCCACTATACAAACACGCGCCGCCAAGGACTTCCTCGGCGGCGCAATTTGTTGATGGACAAAACGAAGGGCGGAGAAACTTATCTTCGCCCTTCGCTTTCGCTACGGAGTATCATAGTCTCCGTCGCAGACATTATTTGATAATCTTCCTGCCGTTCACGATGCTTACGCCGCGTCGGCCGGGCCAGCGTTTCACCGTCCGGCCCTGAAGGTCGTACATCGGTGTCACTGCATTGTCCGTCCCGATAGTGGCAAGGCCGGTCACGACGCCGGAGAAGTCGCCGGCTTCCATGATAAGAAAACTGTTGCCGGCATCCTTTGTCGTCCAATTATCAATGACGACTTGTTTGCTTCCGCCCAGATTGACATTGTAATCCGCGTCAAAGACGAGGCGCACGGTTTCTGCGTCAGCATCCACGAAGGAAATCGGTGCCGAAGGCTTCTCCGTAAGCTCGCCTCTCAGCGTAGCGCTCACAAACTTCCCTGCTGCCACGCTGTAGAGATACAGGTTGCCGCTTTCCTTCACAAAGGCAAAGTGCTGCAGTTTGTTTTTAGCATCCACTTCCTGACTTACGCCGCTTTCGCCCGTGCCCCAGATGCGCGTGTCGCTCTCACTGGTTACGGTAAGTCCGCCGCGCTCCTCGGTGTAGATAATGTAGCACTTGTTCGCTTTGACGTCGTCAACCTTGAGGACATCGGACTTGACGGGAATCTTCTCGAAATTGGCCGTCAGCGTCACGGTCTTCGTAGCCTTGAAAGTATAAGGATTGGCCGTGCTGCCGTCACTCCACTTCAC
>JAKSLT010000008.1 GCA_024401055.1 Bacteroidaceae bacterium
AAATTTAGTACAAAATTTTGTCAAAATATTTTACAGTTTCGGGAAAGGGATATCGTGTGCGGCGGGGCATGAATTGGGAATAAATTAGGAAGGAATAAATGCCTGCGGCGCTACATGAATTGGGAATAAATTAGGAAAAAAATTTTTCGTTTGAAGAAGCCGACTGGGGCTCTCTTTGTTGGCTGCGCCAAGAAATAAGGCGGCTGCGCCGGAAATAGTTGTTTTGGAAATAATTTACAATGCTATTTCCCCCGAAGGGGCAGGCTATTTCCCGCCCGCAGGGCGGAGCTATTTCTCGGCGAAGCCGACGGAGGGTATTCTTATTGGCTAGCGCCAAGAAATAAGGCGGCTGCGCCGGAAATAATTTTTGAGGAAATAATATACAAAGCTATTTCCCCCGAAGGGGCAGGTTATTTCCCGCCCGCAGGGCGGAGCTATTTCTCGGCGAAGCCGACTGAGAAGTCCGGGGGCGTAAAAAAGGGCGCTGCCCAGTAATAATACTGAGCAGCGCCGGTGATAGGTCATGGGAACTGCGCCTAAGGATGACGCAGGCGCCTGTGTCCCTATAGGAAATAGCGCTTATTTCACTTCGAAGCACTTGACGCGGGTGCCGTCGTAGCCTACGGCCATGATGTACTTGGAGCCGTTGGGGAAGAGGCAGACGGTCTTGGTGCTCTTCTGCTGCGAGTCGCCCAGGCCGTACATGGAGATGGCTGTCATCTCGCCGTCGGCATTGTAGGTCTCGAAACCTACGACGCCCGGCCACTTGTTGTGAAGGACGGTGACCTTCGTGCCGCTGCGGGTGCAGCCGGTGCCAATCTTGACAGAGGTGTCGAGGCGCACTTCGTCCTTGAAGTTCTTGAGGTTATAGGCGTTAATGTAATTGAGGGCCTCGGGGATGGGGGCGTAGTTCTTGGCGGCGATTTCAGCCTTGAGGTCGGCTATTTGCTTCTCGGTGATGGTGAGCCATCCGCGGGAGTAGTCCTCGATGTAGGCGTTGATGGGGCGCAGCATGCCGGCCTTCTCGAAGAAGGGGAGGAAGTTTATCTTCGTGGAGTCGCAGAAGTTGCGCATGAAGTTGAGCTGCTGCTGTCCGCAGGAGAGGCTGGTGGAGGTGCCGGCGAGGTTGCGGTAGCCTTGGATGACCTTACCGTAGGCATTGGGGGACTTCTCGCAGTCCTGCGTCCAGAGGTTGAGCTGGTAGAGGGGCACTACTTTCACGAAGTGGTCGTAGTTGCGCGAGCCGTTCTGTCCGTCGGCAGCGGCACCGTGGTAGTCGGGGCCGTCCTGCAACTGCCAGCACACGCCCTTGCGCACGCCTTCCTCGAGATAGGTCTCGAAGCGGCCGCCGCGGGTACCGCGGTAGTCATCGATGCCGGTAACTTCGTCCTCAAGGCGGTGGTAGCCCTTGCCGACCTTGTGCTCTACCCACGAGGCGTAGATATTGTTGGTGGTCTCACCGCAGCCGCTCCACTTGAAGCCGTTGTTGATCTGGTTGTTGTGGCCGAGTTCGTGGGCGATGCCCCAGTAGCCGAAGTTGTCGGGGTTGCACCATTCGCCGAGTGCGCCGAAGGCAGCATAGGCACCCTCGGTAGAGGCGAACATACCGCTGGCAGCGGGACGGGCGAACTGGCGGTTCTTGGGTTCTTCGGTGAAGCCGGGGAGGCCCTGCACGAGACCCATCACCTCACGCTCGCGATAGACGACGTTGTCGTAGATGGTGGCGAGTTCCACGCCCTTCTTGGGGCATGCGCTCTTGAGCGTGGCAAGGGGCATGGCCACCTGGAGACGCTGGGAGCGGATGTCGATGACGTCGCTGACGGCGTTGGCGAGGAGGTTCTGCCAGTCGGTGTTGGTGTCGCCGCGCTGGAGGTCGAAGTAGCCGTTGACGGTGCCCATGGCGAAGTGTACGCGGACGTTGGGGAGCGTCTTCCACTGCTCGCTGTAGTAGGAGATGTAGCTGTTGCCGCGCGACTGTGCGGTGATGATGTTGAGGCCGTTCTTCAGGGGGTAGTTGGAAGAGGTCTGGAAGTCATCGCCCTCGCCGAAGCAGTAAATCTTGAGGGAGGGAGCCACGGTGGTGATGCCCTCTACGAAGACGGCCACGGTCTGGCCCTTCTCGAAGTAGATGCCGGTGGGGTTCTCATAGGCGCAGTAGGGGTTGGACACCTTCAGGCGCTCACGGAGACGGTTGATGTCGTCGTAGGGCTCGTAGGTGCCGACGCGGTACTTGGTGTCGTACTGGCCGGAGAGCATGTAATAGACAAGCTGCTTGACGAAGGGGTGCTGTATCTTCGCAGCATCGTCAGCGGTGATGCCGGGGCGGAGCTTGGTGCAGAGCTGGTCGGCAAAGTACTCGTTGATGAGGCTCTGGAGCGTGCCGTCCTTGCGGTAGAAGCCCATCTCGGCGCAGGAGGCGAAGTTGTTCTGGCCGCTCTTGACGGTGATGGTGACGGTGGTGACGTCGTCCACGCCGGTCTCGCCGAAATCAACCTGCGAACTGGAGCCGCTGCCCTCGAAGGAGAAATTGCCGAGGGTGGTGGTGCCGGAGGAGGTGGTGTAGGCGACAGTGATGTCGCGGAAGTTACCGTTGTTGTTGCCGTCCTGACGGGGCGTATAGACCATATAGTCGAGGTGCTCCGGCTCGCTGAACTTGTAGGTCAGCGTGATGGGGAACTTCGTGGAAGAAGAGCTCCAGGGAGAGTGCCAGAGGGTGTTAATCTTACCGTCGATGGTGTTGGAGAGGGGCTCGCCGTTCTCGTACTGCGAGGCAGTGGCGGTCTTGACGACAATCTTGTGGTCGCCCTCAAGGGTGGCTGCGGCGGAGTTGGCCTTCTGGTTGATGACGAACTTGCGGACGCAGGTGCCGTCCTCGCTGGTGAGCTTCATGAAGCCCTGGCGGTCTGTGGGGAGGAAGTGGTAGTCGCCACGAAGGAGGAGACCGTATTTGTCCTGCTCAGCATGGAGCCAGTCGGCAGCGGTGGAGGTGGTGAAAGTGCAGTTGGCCATCACGCCGAGGCGGGCGGGGTTGCCGTCACCGTCGATGTTGAGCGTGTCGTGGGTGATGAGGATTTGCTGGCCCTTGAGGGGGTCGGTGGTCATAGGAATCTGAGCCCGCAGGATGGAGGGGGCGAAGAGCGCAACGGTGAGCGCGAATAAGATACTTCTGAGTTTCATGGTGCGGGATTATTTGAGGATTTTACGACCGTTGTGGATGTAAAGACCCGAGGACTTCGGGCTGACGCCCGAAGCACTGGGACTGAGGGACGAAGGCAGGATGCGACGACCTTGGAGGTCGTAGGTAGGAGCCTGTCTGTCGTCAGTTGTCTGTTGTCCTATAATGCCGGTGGCGTCGGCCACGAAACTCATCGGAGCCGTGCGGAGCGTCACGTCGGGATAGTAGCGGCTGGTGCCCTGGGCTACCACCTCGCGGTTCTCCTTGAGGAAGGTGTAGGTGTAGCTGGACTTGGTGAAGTCCTCACCGCTGACGAGTTCATGGCCGTCGGGGGCGATGAAGATGATTTCCTCGGTGAGGGCGGCGTTCCAGGCGTTGTAGCGGAAGAGGTCACTGGCGTCGTAAGGTTCGTTCAGGAGTTTGTAGTCGAAAGCGTGGAAGGGACGCTGGGGAACTACCACGGCGGCTACGGAGTACTTCTCTGTGGAGGTGTTGTAGATGGTGGGGAAGGAGTTGAACCAAAGTGCGTTGTTGTGGGCGTAGAAGTCGGTGAGGGTCTTCTTGCTGGCACTGGAAGCGTTCAACTTGATAAGCGAGTAGTCGTTGTTGTCCGCAGCGAGGGTAATGAGGCCCTTGGCCGTGGAGAGGTCGAGGGTGCCGGAGAGTTGGTTGTCGTTTACCCAAACGTGGCGCAACTCATCGCTAGCCAGCGTGAGGCTCTCAAGGGCGTTGCCGCTGACAACGAGGTTGTTGAGCTGGCGCTGCTTGGAGAGGTCGAGCTCGGTGAGGGCGTTGTCGGGGAGCCAGAGCACCTGGAGCTTGGTGAGGGAGGCGAGGCCCGTGATGGCGGTGATGCCGCTGGCGGGACAGACGATGGCAGTGACGTCGCCATCGGCCACCTTAACGGTGAGCTTTGAGCCGGGGGCCGTAGCGGTATAGACGGTGCCGGGGGCGAGAGTGGCGGTGGTGCCGTCGTCCCAGGAGAGGTCGGCCGTAATGCCGTCGTTCAGCCAGAGCGTGAAGGAGGAGCCCTTCGTCGTGGAGAGCGAGAACGACGTGGCGGCCACGGCGCTCATCACCACGCAGAGAAGCATGGCGATGAGAGCGGAGAGGCGTTTGTTCTGTTGAGTCATGATAGTTATTTACTTACCTTGTTTAGTTTTTTGATAATGCTGAAGATGAAGAGGGCGGAGAGGAGGCAGATGCCAGCGAGCACGGCCCAGATGTAGGGGAGTTTCCAGTTGGCGTCCCAGAGATAGCCGGGGATGGCAACGAGTTTGTTGCCGATGGCGGTGGCAGCAAACCAGAGGCCCATCATGAGGCCGGCGTACTTGGGAGGAGCCACCTTGCTGACGAAGGAGATGCCGATGGGAGAGAGAAGGAGCTCGGCGAAGGTAAGCACGAGGTAGGTGCTTACGAGCCAGTTGGCGTTGACGCGGGCTGCGTCGGCACCGGCGGCTACCTGCTGTTCGGGAGCGAGGAGACCGGCGGAAGCCACCATCATGAGGCAGTAGGCGGCGGCAGCCACGAGCATGCCGAGACCTATCTTGCAGGGGCTGGTGGGTTCCTTGCCTTTCTTGCCAAGCCATCCGAAGAGTGCCACGCTGACGGGAGTGAGCATCACGACGAAGCAGGGGTTGAACTGCTGGAAGATAGGAGCCTCGATGCCGAGGGCGGCGGCGTTGGAATACTGCCAGATGAGATAGGCAGCGGCAACGGCGGTGATGCCGAAGCTGATGCCGCGGCCCTTCATTGTCTTGCTCTGGAATATGCCGAAGAGAGCATATACGATAAAGATGGCGGCCACGAGGTTGGTGACGTCGAACATCATAGACTGGAGGCCGTCAGCGGAGGTCTGCACATAGTCGCGGGCAAAGAAGGTGAGGGTGAGGCCGTTCTGATGGAAAGCCATCCAGAAGAAGATAACCACGGCAAAGACGAGGCAGAGGCAAACGATGCGCTCCTTCGTTTCGGCAGGGGAGAGTTCGTCGGTCTTCTGTTGGCCGTTGTCTGTTGTCTGCTGTCCATCTTTCTTATCGGCGAGGACATGGCTGAAGGTGCTGCGGAAGGCATAGTAGATGGCAATGCTGACGATAAGCGAGAGGCAGGCTACGGCAAAGGCGAAGTGATAACTGTCGGCCTTGCTCACGCCAAGGCTATTCTGTGCCCAGGCCATGATGGCGATGGCGGCGGTGGGGGCAAACATGGCACCAATGTTGATGGCCATGTAGAAAAGGGAGAAGCCGGCGTCGCGCTTGTCGGCATATTCGGGAGCATCGTAAAGGCGGCCTACCATAACCTGGAGGTTGCCCTTGAACAGGCCGGTGCCGAGGCTGACGAGGATAAGGGCGGCACCCATAGCGGCGATAGCCACCCAGTTACCTCCGAGAGGCACGGCGAGGAGCAGATAGCCAAGGAACATGATGATGATGCCCGTGGTGACCATCTTGCCGAAGCCGAAGCGGTCGGCAGCGATACCGCCGATGACGGGGAGGAAATAGACGAGCATCAGGAAATCGGAATAGATTTCGGAGGATACGCCCGGAGTGAAACCGAAGTTTTCACCGAGGAAGAGAGCGAAGACGGCGAGCATGGTGTAATAACCAAAGCGTTCGCCCGTGTTGGCCAGGGCAAGAGACCATAGGCCTTTCGGTTGTCCTTCAAACATTGTTTTAGAGGTGCCTCACCCCGTCAAAGCGTCTTCAGAGCTATGCCAGGATTAAGGACTTTGTTAAGGGTTAGTAATATAGTGATTTGAGTTGTTGCAGAGATTATGGCTTTTCTATATCTTCTAGACGTTCTAGATATTCTAGATTTTCTGGTTATTCCAGCACTTCCTTGAGGAACTTGGCGGTGTAGCCCTTGCCCTTCTTGACGATTTGCTCGGGCGTGCCGGTGGCAATGATTTGTCCGCCGCCGCGGCCGCCCTCGGGACCCATGTCTATGATGTGGTCGGCCATCTTGATGACGTCGAGGTTGTGCTCTATGACGATGACGGTGTTGCCTTTCGCCACGAGGCGGTCGAGCACGCCCATCAGCACGCGGATGTCCTCGAAGTGGAGGCCGGTGGTGGGCTCGTCTAATATATATAAGGTGCGGCCGGTGTCGCGCTTGGAGAGTTCGGTGGCAAGTTTCACGCGCTGGCTCTCGCCGCCGCTGAGGGTGGTGGAGGACTGTCCGAGCTTGATATAGCCGAGGCCCACGTCCTGCAGCACTTTTATCTTCTGAAGGATATGGGGCACGGCCTCAAAGAACTCGCAGGCCTGGTTGATGGTCATGTCCAGCACGTCGCTGATGCTCTTGCCCTTGAAGCGCACCTCCAGCGTCTCGTGGCTGTAGCGGCGACCGTGGCAGGCCTCGCAGGGCACGTAAACGTCGGGGAGGAAGTTCATCTCAATGGTCTTGTAACCGTTGCCCTTGCATACTTCGCAGCGGCCTCCCTTCACGTTGAAGGAGAAGCGCCCGGCCTTGTAGCCGCGGACCTTGGCCTCGGGCAGACCGACGAAGAGGGTGCGGATGTCGGCGAAGACGCCGGTGTAGGTGGCGGGGTTGCTGCGCGGCGTGCGACCTATGGGGCTCTGGTCCACGGCCACCACCTTGTCAAGGTATTCAAGGCCCTCTATCTTCTTGTAGGGCAAGGGCTCGCGGAGGCTGCGGTAGAAGTGCTGCGAGAGGATGGGCAGAAGCGTGTCGTTGATGAGCGTGCTCTTGCCGCTGCCGCTGACACCGGTCACGCAGATGAGCGTGCCGAGGGGCAGGGAGACATTCACGCCCTGCAGATTGTTGCCGGTAGCGCCGCGGAGGGTAAGTACCTGGCCGTTGCCTGTGCGCCGCTGGGCAGGGACTTCTATGGTGCGGCGACCGGTGAGGTAGTCGGCCGTGAGGGTCTCGCTCTGGAGCATCTCGGCAGGCGTGCCCTGAAAGACGACTTCCCCACCCTTGCGACCGGCACGCGGGCCGATGTCCACCACATAGTCGGCGGAAAGCATCATGTCGCGGTCGTGCTCAACGACGATGACGGTGTTGCCCGTGTCGCGCAGGCTCTTAAGGGAGTTTATGAGACGCACGTTGTCGCGCTGGTGCAGACCGATGCTGGGCTCGTCAAGGATGTAGAGCACATTGACGAGTTGTGAGCCTATCTGCGTGGCGAGGCGTATGCGCTGACTCTCGCCACCGCTGAGGGTGGTCATACTGCGGGAGAGCGACATATAATCGAGGCCCACGTCCAAGAGGAAACGGAGGCGCGTGCGGATTTCCTTGAGTATCTCGGCGGCGATGGCGGCTTGCTTGCCGGAGCAGCGGGCTGGAGCCTCCTCCACCCAATCATAGAGTTCCTGGAGGTCCATGCACGAGAGTTCGTAAATGTTTTTGTCGAGGAAGCGGTAGCTGAGGGCCTCGCGGTTGAGGCGGGCGCCGTGGCAGCAGGGACACTCCTGCACGGTATTGAACTGGTCGGCCCACTTCTTTGCGGCGGCCGTCTGCTCCACGTCGGCCAACTGCTGGATATATACGGCGAGGCCCTGGTAGCCGATATAGTCGTCGGCCGAACCGTTGATGAGTTCATCTACGGCCTCGTCGGGGAGTTCGGCTACGGGCGTGTCGAGGGTGCAGTCGTATTGCTTCAGCACGTCCTTGATGCGGGCGAAGATGTTGAGGTCGCGGTACTTGCCCAAGGGCAGGAAGGCTCCCTCGGCTATGCTCTTGCTGGGGTCGGGGCACACCTTCTCGCGGTCGATTTCCACCACGTAGCCAAGGCCCTTGCACTTGGGGCAGGCGCCCTGCATGGAGTTGAAAGAGAAGTTGTGGGGCGCCGGCTCGCGGTAGGATATGCCGCTGACGGGGTCCATCAGGCTGCGGCTGAAATAGCGCACGCTCTTGTCGTCAGCGTTGTAAACGAGCAGGAGGCCTTCGCCGAGTTCCAGCGTCTTGCCCACACTCTTGCGGAGACGCTCCTCGTCCTTTTGCTGCACGCAGAGACGGTCAACGACGACCTCAATGTCGTGGTTCTTATAGCGGTCCACGCGCATCCCGGGGATTATCTCGCGAATGTCGCCATCGACACGCACGTGGAGATAGCCTTTCTTGCGGGTGTTTTCAAAGAGTTCGCGGTAGTGGCCCTTGCGGGAACGCACGAGGGGCGCGAGGAGATAGATGCGCTGGCCGGCATACTGGGAGAGTATCATCTCCACGATTTGCGTCTCGGTGAACTTCACCATCCGCTCGCCCGTCTCGTAACTGTAGGCATCGGCGGCGCGGGCAAAGAGGAGGCGCAGAAAGTCGTAGATTTCCGTGACGGTGCCCACGGTGGAGCGCGGGTTCTTGTTGGTAGTCTTCTGTTCAATGGAGATGACGGGCGAGAGACCCGTTATCTTGTCCACGTCGGGACGCTCCAAATGGTCGAGGAAGTTGCGGGCGTAGGCGGAGAATGTCTCAATGTAACGGCGCTGTCCTTCGGCATATATCGTATCAAAGGCCAGCGACGACTTGCCCGAGCCGCTCAATCCCGTAATGACGTTTAGGGCATAGCGCGGCAACATCACGTCCACATTCTTCAGGTTGTGAACGCGAGCACCATAGACAAGGAGACCCTCCCCCTGCCTGCAAGGGAGGGGAGTAGATACTTCTGTATGTTCGCTTGCCTTCTTGGCCATTATTCTATATTTTTCTCACTATGCTATTCCTGTAATCGCTCAATTCTATATACTCCCCGCCCTTTAAGGGAGGGGTTGGGGGGAGGGTCTTTTATTCCACATCCTCTCTATACCCTGTCAGCACAGAAATAGTCTTGCGGATATTGTACTTCCTGCCGTCGGCACCGCGGGCCTTGACGACGAGGTAGTAGGCGCCGTCGGGGCATTTCCGGCCGTGGTCGGTGCCGTCCCAGCCGGCCTCCTTGGTCTTCCAGTCCGTCCACGAGTAAATCTTGCGGCCCGAACGCGTAAACACGGCAGCCTCGAACTCCACGATGCTCTTGCTGTTGGCAGCCTTGGCATTGAGGTAGTCGTTCGTGCCGTCGCCGTTGGGCGAGAAGGCGTTGGGAAATTCCAGGTTACTGTCGGAGATGCTCACGGAGAAGGGGTTGTCCATCAAGGGACCCATGCGCACGATATGTTCCGTGTCGGAGTCCTTGGCGTCCTCGCGGTCATAAACGATGGTGTCGCCGTTCAGCACGAAAGTGACGTAGAGGTCTATTTCCCAGGTGCCACGTTTAAGGAAGGTATATTCCAGGTCGGCATCGTTGCGCACGAGGATGGGTTCCGTCTCATTCTGCGGGCATATGCGCCATTCATAAAGCGCCGTCCAGCCCTTGGTATCGACATTCGACTCAAAGCGCACGCTCAACGGCGCTTCGTATTCTTCACCACCCAGTTCGCCGGCATGATCCTCTGGAGCCGTAATCGTGGCGGTAGGGGTTGCCGTGGGGTAGTCGTCATCGGCCTGTGCCGGGATGAAACCCAACAGGAGGCAAGGCAATATTAATAATTTCTTCATATACATTATTGTTTTATCCTTTGGGCTGAAAGCCCTTAATTGTATAGCCTAGGGCAAAGTGACCGAAGGGAACGACGCCCTAGGGTCGCATGATTGCCGCACTTGCGGCCGCCGCAACGCGGCATCATTGTTGCGGGGCAACGCCCCAACTCTCTAGCCTAACTTTCCGCTCTAATCACTAAGAACATACTTCTCGTCATATTCCACGCCGTAGGCTTGCAGCCATTTTAGGTATTCTTCTCGGAAGGATATCTTCTTATGATGTTCTTCTTGATTGTCTATATAGGCTTCTGTTTCTTCCAAACGCGACTGACTAACGGAGAATGCTGCATAACCTCTCTGCCAGGCAAAGGCGCGGTAGAAATTATCTTTTGTCTTTATCCACTTGCTGCTACTACGCTTTATCTCTTCAGCAAAATCCGACAAGGATAGTTGGCGCGGCAAGGTGCACAGCATGTGAACATGGTCTGGTTCGCCGCCAACTCTCACCACAAGACTATTCTGCGCACGCGCTATACCGGCGATGTAATGCCACAACTCTCCGAGATGATTACGTTTTATTGTTGTTTCCTTGACGTGGAAAATGAAATGGATATATATTTGGGAAAGGGATTGAGCCATATTTTTTAATAGTTTTTCCAGTGAGTTGCCGCGTTGCGGCGATTGTATTATGCGGCGTTGCCGCGTACTTGCTTGTCTCACATACGACCTAGGGCGGCGTTCCCTTCGGTCACTCTGCCCTAGGCTATACAATTACGGGCTTTCAGCCCTTTGCCTAGAGTGGCAGCATCGCACTTATCGTTCCCCGTTTCCCAATTTGAGGGCTTTCGCATCCGATGTGGCTTTGGACAAACGCATTTGGTCTTTCTTCCCGTCCGATACACGCCTATTTCTTCAGCACCTTCTTGCCGCCTTGCAGGTAGAGACCGGCGGCACTGGGGGCAGCGAGTTTCACGGGGCGGCCCTGAAGGTCATAGACCGCCGGCTGTTGTCCGTTGTCCGTTGTCTGTACGGCAGAAATTCCCGTGGGGTCTATGTATAGGTCGGACTTGATTCGCGTGATGTTCCACACGGAGGCACCCCAGTCCCTGGGCTGCAGCACGAGGCTGGAGGCGCTGTTGGGATTAGTGTACCACGAGTACTTGCCCGTCTTGTCAAGGATGGCAATGGCGGTGTTGCCCTGGTCGGTGGTGACTTCCTGCAGCGTCCAGCCGTACTTGCCGTTGGCCGTGTTGAAGAGCGTGGTGTTCTTCAGGGCTGTACCGCCGGCACTCGCCGTCACATACACGCTGCGTTCCTTCTCCTTGTTGCGGATATACATCGTGCCGTCGGCCTGTTTGATGAAGTGCCAGCGGGCGGCATCGCTGGCGTAGGAGGAGGCCACGGTCATGTTATTGCCGCTGACGGCGGCGTAGTTTCCATTGAAGTAGCCGTTCTCAATGTAGTAGTAATGGTCCTCGTCAATGCTTTCCAGCAAGCCGATGCGGGGATATTCCATATATTTCTCCAGCATGTCGGCATACTTCCGGTATTCTCCCTCGCTTACCACGCCGCCTTGTTCCACGCGCTCTTCCACGGCGCTGATTACCTCGTCGAGACAGGCGATGCCGTCGGCCGTGGCGTAGCCGTAGGTATCTTCCTGCCAGTTGGCGCGCTCCTGACGGGCCATGCGCAGCAGGCCTTGCAATTGCACGGTGAAGTCAGTCACCTCCGTCAGGCGCCAGGTGCCGGGGTACATCAGGCGGACGTCGGTGTCGTCCTCGGCGCGGCCCGTACTCTTGGCGTAGAGCACCTTGCCGCCGCCCTCGATGAGCAATGCGCCGGGTATGTAGTCGTATTTCGTAGCCTCCGTGCTGCGGCGTAGCGTCAGTGTCTCACTGCCGCCCACCACGAGGGGCTTGCCGTCCAGCAGACTGACGAAGCGGTAGCCACCGTCCGCGCCCTTCTCGCAGCGCCACAGTTCGCGCGGTTCCTGCTGCGGGGTGTAGTGGAAGCAGAGGTGGTCAATGTCGCGATAGAGGGTGCTGCCCTCGTAGCGCGCTTTATAATAAGTGGAGGCGCTCTTTATCTGATAGGTCTTGCCCTCCTGCGGCATCACGAGGGCTTCGGCCTTAAACTGCACCACGGCAGCCTTCAATGCCTCGGCATCTTCTGCCGTCCCTACGGCATCCAGGGCTCCCTGCAGGGCGGCATAGGCCTCCTTACTGGCATAGCCCACGCGCCCGGCCTCGCCTTGGCTTTCCAGCAGGCGACGGGCCTCGGTCTGCTGCTGTTCGAGCGGACTGAGTGCGGGCTGGTCGATATAGTGCTTGCCATAGGCCACACCGAACTCATCGAGTATCGCGGCGTGGCTCTGCAGCCTCTTGCGGAAGTCCTCCCAGTGGCGGCGGTCATACTCCATCCACCCCACCTCGGCCAAGGCCAGCATACGCGGGAAGTACTGGTACTGCATCTGTTCGTCGCTCCCCAGGCTCTCGGCCCAGAGGTTGGCCTGCGGACCCCAGCACATTTCTTCCTTGCCTTGCAAGGTGGCCACGGGATTGACGGCATACACCTTGTCGATGCTGTTCACCTCCTTGTCGCCGTAGCCGCCCTGGTACACTTCGTCCACCTCGGCCTGCTCCACGGTGCACTGCATCAGGTCGAAGTAGCACGGCCGGCTCGGCACATAGATACATTTCAAACCCTTCGCAGCAGCGTTGGCGGCATACTGCGTGCCGCGCCACACCATCATGATGGGCTTCACCGTATATTCCGGTTTCCAGCGGTCTATGAGTTCGTCCCACGCGATGACTTCCTTGCCGTAATTGTCCCGCAGCCACGAGCCGAGGGTTTCCAGGAGCCACGGCTGCAGGTCATTCACGTCCTTCAGCCCTTTCTCCTTTATGCGGCGCTGACAGTCGGCGTTGTTCACCCACGCGGTCGTGGGGCACTCGTCGCCGCCCAGATGCATATACTTCGACGGGAACGTCTCGGCCAGATGGCCCAGCACGCATTTCAGAAAGTCGATGACCTTGTCGCTGCCCACGTTGAGCACGTCGGAACTTATGCCTTCCATGATGCGCACCTCGTAGGTGCGGGTCGTATCGCAACTCAACTCGGGATAGGCGGCGATGGCGGCCACGTTATGTCCGGGCAGGTCATACTCGGGTATTACCTCTATCTGCCGCTCGGCGGCGTAGTCCACCACCTCCTTCAGTTCGGCCAGCGTGTAGTAGCAGCCGCGACCGTACTCCGTGTCGTCATAGAAGTAGGTGGCACCACCCTTGTTGGTGAGCGAGCCCTTGCGGATGCTGCCCACTTCCGTCAGGCGGGGATATTCGGGAATCTCCACGCGCCAGCCCTGGTCGTCGCACAGATGCCAGTGGAACTTGTTTATCTTGTAGAACGCCATCACGTCGAGCACCTTCTTGATGGCCTCCTTCGTGAAGAAGTGGCGCGAGATGTCCAGATGGAATCCGCGGTACTTAAACGTCGGCTCATCCTCTATCTCCACGCAGGGCAGTTCCCCTCCGGGGTTGAGCATCTGCAGTTGCAGGAGGGTCTGCTCGCCATAGTAGCGACCGGTGTCGGCACTGCTCGTCAGCACCACGCCGTCGGCACTGATCTTCAAGCGGTAGGCTTCGGGCGCCAGTTTAGCATCCGTCTGGTAGGTGGGCGTCACGGCGCCCTCTACCTTAAACGTCCCGCCCTTCTTCGTGAGGAACTGCGGATACGGTATGAGGTCGTAGTTTTGAGCCACTACGCCCAACACGCTGACCGTGGCCAGCGTAAGAACCAAGAGTGCTTTTTTCATCATACTCCTTATTTATAATAAACGCCCGCGCACGCACGCCTGCGCATGCACGCCCACTTTTCGCGTACAAAGTTACGAATAAGCGAGAGAAATACCAAATAAGCGCAGCGAAATTTGAGTATTTCCGAGCGAAAGTAACTTAAAACGAAGTTTAAAGTACGAATAAGCGAGAGAAAAACAAAGGAAAGCCACGCTTTTCTTTGGTTTTCCGAGCGAAAATAACTAAAAACGGAGTTCAAAGTACGAACAAGCGGGCGAAAGACGAAGGAAAGCAAAGCCTTGCACAAAATCATAAAAATCATAATTCATCATACATATCATCATAGCCGCGCAGCGACCTAAGCCTGCGACGCGATAAAGATTTATATGACCAATTATGATTATTATGATTTTTTCAATCGGCTAAAAAGGATTTATTATTGCCCGACAATGTCAAATACCGGCAACGCCCCACTCCCCCCGCCCCCTCCTATTCCCTTTTCCCACATTCTGCATTCCGCCAAATACCCAACCGTTTTTTCTAAACCCAGTCCTAATTTCATTTCAACAGTTGTTAAAACGCATTTCAACAGCTGTTAAAATATATTTCAACAGCTGTTAAAAACAATTTCAACAGCTGTTAAAAACACACGGTGTCGGCTTTCCTTGTAAACACAGGGGGATGCGGCAGGCTGCAGCCGACCATAAAAAAGAGCCGCACCCACGCGGGATGCGGCTCTTTGGTTATGTGTCGGGAGCAAGGCCTTTGAGGTCTTGCGCCGTAGTGTCGGAAGTATGCTTACTTCACAACAACCTTCTGGCCATTGATGATATACAGACCCTTCTCGGTGTTCTGTACGCGACGGCCCTGGAGGTCGAAGCTGGCCTTGCCGGCGCTGCGGATGATAATGCTCTCGATGCCGGTGATGAAGGCTGCGGGTACACCGTCGGGGCAAGCTATGGTGAGGTCGCCCGTCTCGGTGGTGCTCTTCATGTCCTTAGTGAAGAAGCCACGGCCGGCGGCAACGCGCTGACCTTTGTCGGCGAGCACGGCGTTTTCACCGCTCAGCACGAGGAAGCCATCCTGGTTGAGCTCGGTGCTCACGAGGACGCCCTGCAGGCCGTTGGCATTTTGGCTTTCGGCTACGGCACCGAACTGCACGCCTTCGAAGGCAGCTTCTGCGAAGCCGTCGGGATCGAAGATGAAGGGCTTGCCGGCTGCAACGGCGCCGGTGAGTTTCTTCAACTCGATGGTGTAGGTCTCACCGGCCTGCTTCAGACCGAGAACCTCATAGGCTACGGTGCCCTTGGCGGGGATGGTGACGGCAACGGGGAGCGTCATGACGCGCAGGCCGTGGTCGGAGTCAAGGTCAATGATATAGTCTCCGCCTGCGGTGATGGCTTCAGCCTCCTCGAAGGAGAGGGCGCTGTTGTCGAGTTCGCTGGCGCTGTTCCACGTTACTACGTTGTTGGTGCCGGGCTGGGCGTTGAGGTAGATGCCTTCGGCGAACACGATGTTCACGACGCCGGCAACCTTGGCGCTCTGATAGGTGAACTTACCCTTCTGGTCAGCGGGAACGAGCTGAACGTCTTCGTTGTTCTCCTCGTAGCCACCCATGTAGTAGCCGGTGAGGACGTGCTTCAGGCTGAAGGTGCCGTCGGCGTTGGTCTCGCTCTGCCATACATAGCCGAGGTAATCCTCGATGTCGTCGGCGAGGGCTTCAGCACCCCAAGCCACGTTGAAGGGGTTACCGGCGCGTGTACCGATGAAGTCGTTGTCAGCATAGTAGGCGACCTTGTTGTTCTCGTTCTCCTCGGTCTGGTTTTCTTCGGCAAGGCCGTTGAACCACTTCTCGCCAGCGCTGGTAGCGCTCTTTACATAGTAGTACTTACCGTTGACGGGCTTGTTGAGCTTGGCGTTGAAGGCGGCGATGGCAGCCTTAATCTTATCCATGGCGGCGTTGCACTCCTCAATGGAGCTGCTGCCGTTCACGTTGATGCTGTTAGCTACAGCCAGAAGTTCAGCACCTGCGCCTACTGCGAAGTAACCTACGCCGTCGCCTTCTTCAGCGGCATTGGCCTGAGCCTTAGCCTCGTTGACGAGAGCCTGAACAGCCTCGGCGTCGGGACGCTGAGCCTTGTAGGCCTCGAAGGCAGCCTTGAGGGCATCGATGGTTTCCTGAGTAGCGAGTTCGTCTTCAAGTTCAGTCTTGGCGACTTCGATGAGGTCGTTGATCTGCTTGCGTACTTCTTCGCTGACAGCATAGTACTTGGAGTTCTCCTTGTTCTCGGCGATTTCGTACTTGAGGTCGCCGTCGTAAACGCGGATTTCGGAGAGGTTGAAGTAGGGAGTCTCGGTATTGTTAACCTGGTCGTAGTAGTCACCGGTAACCTGGTTGTTGTTACTACCGGAGTGGATAACGTCGAAGCGGAGGTGACTGTAGCCGAGAGGCGTGGTGAAGAAGCCCACGCGGGTGTTGTGTTCAACGCCTTCAAGGTCGGTGCCGCGGTTGCTGCCGTCCCACTGAACGGTGATGCCGCCCTTCTCTTCCATGATAGGTTCGCCGCTTTCTTCGTCATATTCGCCGGTCTCGACTTCCTCAACCACGTTGATGGGAGTCCACTCCTCACCGTCGTTGGAGCCGTAGATGCTCAGTACGCGGGGAGCGCCAGCAGTGTTGAAGCCACCGCCGTTCACGCGGGTGCTCATCTTCACGGTAACGGCCTCGCATACCTTGCCGAGGTCGATTTCAAGGTCGTGGCGGATGGCTACGCCTTCATCGTCGCGTACGACGTCGGCAGCGTGCCAGTTGGAGTGCCAGAAGGTGTCGTAGTCGCTGTCGAGGAGGCTGCCGAGCATTTCAATGGTGCCTTCTGCTGCGTCGGGAGTAGCGGAGTTCAGCTGGCTGGGATCAGTCAGGATGCCGTCAACCTTAGCCACCTGATAGATAGCGGGGTCAAATACGCCGTTGGCAGCGATAGCGTGGTTGATATCGCTGGCGATAGCGTTCTCCACTTCGTCCACGAGTTTCTTCAGCGTCTGGTTGAGCAGGGGCTGCTTCTCAAGTTCGGTGATGCGTGCGAGTTCTTCCTCGGTCACGGTGCGGATGGACCAGCAGGAACCTTCGGTGCTCTTGGGCCATGCCACTGTGTTGGCATAGTCGCCGGAAGCGTGGATACCGCTGACTTCATTGTTCTTCACCCAGTTGTTATCGTTGAAGAAGCACCAAAGTCCGGGATATGCAGGGTTGGGCTCCATGGTGTAGAGGTCAATCTGGGTGGGTTCCTTCACTACGGGCACCTGTTTGTTGTTGGTGTCAATCACGTGGATGTAGTTACCCGTGCGCCAGTTGCGGAAGTAGTAGCGGTTCTTGGTGGGAGTGTCGATAACCTGCCAAACCATATAGGCAAGACCAACCTGGCTGCACCATTCGTCGCCTTCCAGTTCACCGTTGTAGATGAAGGTGTGGTTGGCGTTGTCGCCAGGATGGCTGGAGGAGTAGCACCACTTCAGACCGTTGACGGTACGGCCGGCGTAAGAGCTGTCGGTGTCGCCGTCGATGTTGTCAGTGTTGTCATAGAGAGCACCGCCGATGACGTCACGGGCGGAGGTGAATACATAGTAACCGGCCTGGAAGGGCACGAAGCTGTCCTGCAGAGCCTTGAGGGCCTTGATGAGGTCTTCGGCCAGCTGGATGCACTCAGCGTCGTCGCCGCTGCCGGCGTTGGCATTCTCATAAGCCTCAACGAGGGTGTTGAGGGCGTCTTCGCTGTAGTCACCGGGGTTGATGCCTACGCTGTAGCCGTCGGGATCGAAGCCGTCGGGGAAGAGTTCGTTGATGACGGCATCAAGATAGTTGGTGCCGGGCATCTCCTGGGCGGGAATCAGGCGCCAGGTGTTGGCATTGTTGGGACCGCCGTTGTAACCGCAGGTCGTGCCGTTGCTGGCGAGGTAGGAAGTGCCGTTGGCATCAACGATCAGCACCTGCGTGCCGTCGAGGTTTTCGAGAGAGGTCCAGTAGGTAAGTTCCATCTCCTCTGCCTCTTCAGCATTGGCAGCATAGGAAGCCTCTACGATGGTGAACTCGTTGATACGGCTGGGAACGGTGGTGGTGAAGCCCTGATTGTCATTAAAGCTGGAAGCCTTGGACAGATAGGTTTTCACGCCGTTCTCCATGTGATAGATCTTCCACTTACCATCTGTGGCAGCTTCAAAATACCACACGTCCTTGTCGCCGCTGGCGTTAGTTTTCGTCACGCCAGCCTCGCTGTTGAGGTAGTTGGCGGCATACATGTCAGAAGCAGAGCCGACACCGAGGAAATAGGCTACGCCTTCCTGCGGTTCGAGCACGGGGTCGTCACCGGTCTGCTCCCAATAGATTGCCTGAGCACTGCCTGCGATGGTGAAAAGCATCACCAGCGCCAAAAGATTGTAAATCTTTCTCATTGTGTTTGGGATTAATAGTAAAACAAGTTAATTAGAAATTAAACGAATTATTTGAAAAGTTAATTGAATAACTCGGTGGAAATATCGCAGTCGGTTTTGTGTTTGGTTGAGTCCTTTGCAAAATAAATGCTTACAAATTGCGTGACAAAATTAAATCTTTTTATTCACAATAGAAGCCTTTGCGGCATTATTTTCGTTTTTTCTCATTTACCCCCCCCCGAAAATTGCTCACTCCATCTTACAATTCGCATATCTCAAGCAACAATAGACTCGGACGCATGAGCAAGTGCAGGAGGTGCCCAGTAATCATAAAAAGAGCCGCACCCACGCGGGATGCGGCTCTTTGGTTATGTGTCGGGAGCAAGGCCTTTGAGGTCTTGCGCCGTAGTGTCGGAAGTATGCTTACTTCACAACAACCTTCTGGCCATTGATGATATACAGACCCTTCTCGGTGTTCTGTACGCGACGGCCCTGGAGGTCGAAGCTGGCCTTGCCGGTGCTGCGGGTGATGATGCTCTCGATGCCAGTGGCGGAAGCGTTAGGAGCACCGTCGGGGCAAGCGATGGAAATCTCGCCAGTCTCGGTGGTAGCCTTCAGCTCGGAGGTGAAGAAGCCACGGCCGGCGGCAACGCTCTGGCCCTTGTCGGCTGCAACAGCCTGACCCTTGCTCAGTACGAGGAAGCCTTCCTGGTTGAGCTCGGTGCTTACGAGAACACCCTGCAGGCCGTTGGCGTTCTTGCCTTCAGCTACGGCGCCGAACTTAACGCCTTCGAAGGCAGCTTCTGCGAAGCCGTCGGGATCGAAGATGAAGGGCTGGCCGGCCTCAATGGCGCCGGTGAGAGCCTTAATCTCGATGGTGGCGTTTTCGCCTTCACCCTTCACACCGATTACCTCGTAGGCTACGGTTCCCTTGGTGGGGATGGTGACGGCAACGGGGAGCGTCATGACGCGCAGACCTTCGGCGGAGCTGAGGTCGATAATGTAGTCAGAGCCGTCCTTGATGGCTTCAGCCTCCTCGAAGGAGAGGGCGCTGTTGTCAAGACCGCTGGCGCTGTTCCACGTTACGACGTTGTTGGTACCGGGCTGGGCGTTCATGTAAACGCCTTCGGCGAACACGAGGTTCACAACGCCGGCAACCTTGGCGCTCTGGTAGGTGAACTTACCCTTCTTGTCGGCGGGAACGAGTTCAACGTTAGCGTTGTTCTCATAGTCGCCACCCATGTAGTAGCCGGTGAGGACGTGCTTCAGGCTGAAGGTGCCGTCGGCATTGGTCTCGCTCTGCCATACATAGCCGAGGTAGTCTTCAATGTCGTCGGTGAGTTCCTCAGCGCCCCAGGCTACGTTGAAGCCTTCAGCATTGCGGATACCGATGAAGTCGTTGTCGGCATAGTAGGTCACCTTGCGGTTCTCGTTTTCTTCGGTCTGATTCTCTTCGGCAAGGCCGTTGAACCAAGTCTCGCCGGCGCTGGTAGCGCTCTTGATATAGTAGTACTTGCCGTTGACGGGCTTGTTGAGCTTGCCGTTGAATTCAGCGATGGCAGCCTTAATCTTGTTGAGGGCGGCCAGGATTTCCTCTACGGAGCTGGTGCCGGTCACGTTGATGCTGTTAGCCACTGCACGGAGTGCGTCGGCAGCGCCTACTGCGAAGTAACCTACGCCGTCACCTTCCTCAGCAGCGTCAGCCTGAGCGAGAGCTTCCTTGACGAGGTTCTGCACGGTGGTGGGATCGGGGAGGTTGTTCATGAAGTTGTCATAGGCAGCCTGGAGGGCGTCGATGGTGGGCTGAGTGGCGAGCTCGTCTTCGAGTTCGGTCTTGGCCATCTCCAACTTCTCGTTAAGGGTGTTCTTAATCTCAGCGGGTACGCCTTCGTAAGGAGAGTTCTCTACGTCGTACTTGTATTCGTACTTCATACCGCCGTAAACGCGAACTTCGGCGGCGTTGGTGAACTTACCGTAGTTACCACTGTTGCCACCGGTGGTGACGAAGTCGATACGTACATAGCGATACTTGGCACCGAGGTTAGCGGACATGATGCCTACATAGTTGTTGACCTGAGAACCGCCGAGGACAACCTTATTGTTGAGGTCGTAGTGGAATTCGTTCTCGCCGATTTCAGTCCATTCCTTATAGATACCGTCAACTTCGCTTTCTTCGGTCTCGTCGTTGGAGGCGTAAACCATCAGGCCAACGGGACGGTCAGCAGGCTTGCCGGCACGGGTGTACCATACAACGGTAACGGCATCCTGGGGCTGTTCGAGCAGGTCGAAGGAGAGATAGTGGGGAGGATAAACCTCAACTTCTTCTTCGGTTTCGGGATCAACAACGATAATGGTGTTGGGAGCACCATCGGAATTCCAAGCAGTATGGAAGAAGGTGTCGAGGTTACCGTCGATGAGATTCTCGATGGGGCCTTCGGACTGTTCCTGAGCGTTGGTGTAGAGCTGAGCGACGTCATAAACGAGACCGTCGGCAATACCTTCCTCAGTGAGGAGGCTTTCAACGTGGTTGAGGTTTTCAGCGGGCTTGCCGGTGGCAGTGTCGAAGATGGCGTAGATCTTGGCGTTCTCGATAGCGGCCTCAACTTCGTCAACGAGAGAGCTCAGGTTGAAGTTGAGCGTAGCCTGCTTGTTGAGTTCGGTAATCTGGTCGAGCATCTCGGTGGTGATGGTGCGGGGATACCAGCAGGAACCTTCCTTGGTGGAGTCCCAGGTTACCATGTTCAGCACGTCGCCGGGGGCGTGCAGACCGCCCATGTCCCAGCCACCGCCCCAGGCGCTCTTCTTGGTGAGCTCCTCGGAGTAGAAGGTCCAGCAGGTTTCGCCGGCGTCGTTCTTATAAGCAGCGGGGGCCATGTTGAAGGCTGCGTTGGGCTCTTCAACGGTGGGGATAGGAGTGCTGGAGGGCTTGCTGGCACCGGGGGTACCGATGTAGCGGCCAGTCTTCCAGTTCTGGATGTAGTACATACCCTCCTTGTCGCTCTTGATGACCTTCCAGATGAAGTAAGGAGCAGCAGCGTGGCTCATCCAAGCCTCGTCGTTCTCGGGATCGTAAACGTCCCATGCGCCGATGGAGAATTCGGAACCGCCCGTCGTGGTGTGGGTGATGGCGATGGCGGGATCGGTGGTGGTGTACATGTTGTTCTTAGCACCGGAGACATTGCCCGTGTTGTCGAACATGGCACCGATGGAGGTACGGTAGGTGGTGAAGATGTAGTAGCCTTCGCCGAAGTTGACGAAGCTGGCTACCATAGCGTCATAAGCGGCACGCAGGTCGTTGGCAAGCTGGATGCACTCGGCATCGTCGCCACTGCCGGCGTTGGCGTTCTCATAAGCCTCAACGAGGGCGTTGAGGGCATCCTCGCTGTAGTCACCGGGGTTGATACCTACGCTGTAAGCATCGGGATCAAAGCCATCGGGGAACATTTCGTTGATGACGGCGTCAAGGTAGTTGGTGCCGCTCATTTCCTGTGCGGGGAGCAGATACCAGGTGTTCAGGTTGGAGACAGAGGCCCAGCCGCCCTTACCGCCGCTGGCGGTGAGGTACCAGTCCTCTACGTCGATGATGGACACTTCGTAGTTTGCGTCCACATCTTCCTTCTTGGTGTAGTAGGAAAGGCCCATTTCTTCGGCTTCTTCGTCACTGGCGGCATAGATAGGCTCTATCACCTGCACCTCGTTGATACGGCTGTTGGTGGTGGTCACAAAGCCCTGGCCGGTGTTGGCTGCCTTGGCCAGATAGTTTTTCACGTTGTCGATGAGGCAGTAGATTTTCCACTTGCCTTCACCGGCAGCTTCGAAGTACCACACGTTGTGTTCCGATGTGGCAATGGTAGTGGTGAGTTCACCTGTGCTGGAGAGATAGGCATACTCGGACGTGTAGTCCACGCTGCCGGGCACGAGGAAGTAGGGCTGGCCTGCTTTGGGTGCGATGGTGGGCTCGTCGCCTGTCTGCTCCCAGTAGATAGCCTGAGCACTACCTGCGATGGTGAAAAGCATCACCAGCGCCAAAAGATTGTAAATCTTCTTCATTGTGTTTGGGAATTAAAAGTTAAACAAGTTAGTTGTTAAAAAAATGTTGTTTCGTTATCTGGATGCTTAGGAAAGTCTCTTTGGTATGCTAAGGAAAACCTCTTCTATTTGAAAAAGTATCTTCCAAATGAGCAGAAGGCCTTATTTCCGCTACAAAATTACAGAAAAAAGCAAATACAGACAACTCTAAATGGCATTTTTCCTCTTTTTTCCTTCATTTTTAACAAATGCCTGCCGTTTGCGCCCCATTCTGTTCACCTCGCCTTACATTTTGCCATACACATTATATTATATACGCGCAAATAATACGCGCAAATGCACGTGCATAGTAGCCGGCAACCCTACCCGCATTCGGTACATGTCTCCCGTCGGCTTGGTAAATGGCTGTCATTTTATCAAAACGTTCAAAAAAGCCTCAAAATACGCCCAAACACCCATTAAAGCGCGCACAACCGCACGCGGAGATTGCAAAAACGGCGTTTGCGACAGCCTTAATATGCAGAAAACCACGATTAAGCTTGGTCATCACCCATGTTATGCTTAATTTTGCAGGCTGGGTCTTGAAATAATCGCCTCTTCTGGCGGATGACCCGCCTTAGTTTTTACTTAATACGTATCTAATGAAAAAACTCACACTTTTTATCATTACACTTCTCACCCTGGCCCTCGCCCCAACCTGCGCCGATGCGCAAGCGCTCCGTGGCGACGCCACCTACTACGGCAACCGCTGGCACGGCCGCCGCACGAGTAGCGGTGAGCTCTACAACAAAGACAGTCTGACCTGCGCCCACCGCACCCTGCCCTTCGGCACCGTGCTGCGCGTCCGCAACACCCGCAACAACAAGGAAGTACTCGTGCGCGTCATCGACCGCGGCCCCTTCCGCAAGGGGGCCATCGTGGATCTCTCCATGGCAGCAGCAAAGGAAATCGACATGGTGAGTGCCGGCGTGGTGCCCGTGGTGGCTGAGGTCGTGGAAGACGGCAGCGGGATGCGCGTGAAAGAATTCAAGGCCTACCCCGACCTGCAACTCATCGACGTCAAAAGCGGTGCGCTCTACAATGCCGCCGACTACGCTCAGGCCCAGCACGAGGAACGCGCCAGCCAGCTCCGCACAGCAGCCATAAAGACCAAGGCCATCGCCCCCTATCACGTCCTGCTGCAGCAACAGCGCATGGCACGCGCACAATACAAACGCCGCTAACCCTCCCGCGCCCTCTCGCACGATTTCCCCGGCAAGCCCCCCTTGCCACCACCCCGACCGCGGTTTCCACGACGAACAACCCGCCGGGGCCAGAGTGCCCCGCCGTTTTGCGGCGGCGGCTCCCCGTCCCCACGCATAACATACCCCCTAATCTCATTTCATGGCACACAAAGCTCTCCTTATGATTCTCGACGGCTGGGGCATCGGCTCCCAGACCAAGGGCGACGTCATCTTCCAGACTCCCACGCCCTACATGGATTACCTCAATCAGAACTACCCCCACTCCCAACTTCAGGCCAGCGGCGAAAACGTAGGCTTGCCCGACGGACAGATGGGCAACTCCGAAGTGGGACACCTCAATATCGGCGCCGGACGCATCGTCTATCAAGACCTTGTAAAGATTAACCGCGCCTGCGCCGACGGCAGCATCCTCAATAATCCTGAAATCGTCAGCGCATATTCCTACGCCCGCGACAACGGTAAGAACGTCCACATCATGGGCCTCACCTCCAACGGCGGCGTGCACTCCTCCCTCGACCACCTCTTCAAGCTCGTGGAAATCGCCGGCACCTACGGCGTGGCAGAGCGCACCTACGTGCACTGCTTCATGGACGGCCGCGACACCGACCCCAAGAGCGGCAAGGGCTTCATTGAGCAGCTGCAGGGCCAGTGCGACAAGCACGGCGCCCACATCGCCAGCATCATCGGCCGCTTCTACGCCATGGACCGCGACAAGCGCTGGGACCGCATCAAGGTGGCCTACGACCAACTCGTAGCCGGCAAGGGCCGCGAAGTAGCCGACATGGTGGAAGGTGTGCAGACCTGCTACGACTCCCACACCGAGGAGCATAAGAACACCGACGAGTTCATGGAGCCCCTCGTGAACTGCAACGTGGACGGCCGCATCAAGGAAGGCGACGTGGTCATCTTCTTCAACTACCGCAACGACCGCGCCAAAGAAATCACCCAGGTTCTCACCCAGCAGGACATGCCCGAGCAGGACATGCACACCATCCCCGGCCTGCACTACTGCTGCATGACGCCCTACGACGCTTCCTTCCAGGGCGTGCACATCCTTTTCCCCAAGGAGAACGTCACCAACACCCTCGGCGAGTACATCAGCCAGAAGGGTCTGCGCCAGCTCCACACCGCCGAGACGGAGAAGTACGCCCACGTGACCTTCTTCTTCAACGGCGGCCGCGAACAGCCCTACGAAGGCGAGGAGCGCATCCTCGTAGCCTCCCCCAAGGTTCCCACCTACGACCTCAAGCCCGAAATGTCGGCCTACGAGGTGAAGGACAAACTGGTGGCAGCCATCAAGGAGGACAAGTACGATTGGATTGTAGTGAACTTCGCCAACGGCGACATGGTGGGCCACACCGGCGTTTATAGCGCCATCGAGAAGGCCGTCACCGCCGTAGATGAGTGCGTCAAGGAAGTCGTGGAGGCCGCCAAGGCCGCCGGCTACGAGACCATCATCATCGCCGACCACGGCAACGCCGACAACGCCATCAACCCCGACGGCTCCGCCAACACGGCCCACTCCCTCAACCCCGTGCCCTTCATCTACGTCACGGAGAACAAGCAGGCCCGCGTCAGCAACGGCATTCTGGCCGACGTGGCTCCCTCCATCCTCCACATCATGGGTCTGGAGCAGCCCGCCGAGATGACCGGCCACTGCCTCATCGAAGAATAACGGCTCATCACGGAAAGGTACCGCACGCCGCAAGAAAACGCGCCCGGCCACCCGTTCCGGCACGACAACGCAACAGCGCGCAAACCCCACAAGGTTTGCGCGTTTTTTCTTCAATCATAGTCAAAAACGCTCCTCTCATCGGCAAAAAAGGTTGAAAAAATCACACTTCTCAAAGAAATATTTGGTCATTTCCTCAGGTTTTATTAAATTTGCCACGCAAAAGTATGCAGGCGCGCCCAAGTACCTGTTTTACCCATCCGAATAACAGCTCCAACTATATGAGAAAACATATCCTCGCATTCCTCGCCGCAGCACTCCTCTGCCCCGCAGGTTTCGCCCAAAAGGCACAAGGCGGACAGCAGGCCTACGTCAGCCAGCGTCCCGCCCCTGAGAACCGCCTCTTCACCTCTTCTGCCGTTGAGGCCAAGATTAAGGAAGTGACGGCCCTGCTCACCAACCCCAAGCTGGCCTGGATGTTCAGCAACTGCTTCCCCAACACGCTCGACACCACCGTGCACTTCGATGGCGACGAGGACACCTTCGTCTATACCGGCGACATCCACGCCATGTGGCTGCGCGACAGCGGCGCACAGGTCTATCCCTACGTGGCCCTTTGCAACAAGGACCCCAAGCTGGCCCGCCTCATCCGCGGCGTCGTGCTGCGCCAACTGAAGTGCATCAACATCGACCCCTTCGCCAACGCCTTCAACTTCGGCCCCACCGGCAGCAAATGGAAGACCGACGGCACCGCCATGAAGCCCGAGCTGCATGAGCGCAAGTGGGAGATAGACTCCCCGTGCTACGTCGTGCGTCTGGCCTACGCTTACTGGAAGGCCACGGGCGACGACAGCCTCTTCAAGACCACCGAGTGGCAAAACGCCGTGAAGAATATCCTCGACACCTTCCATGACCAGCAACTCAAGGAAGGCCGCGGCAGCTACTCCTTCCTGCGCGTCACCGACCGCCAGCTCGACACCCGCTGCAACCGCGGTTGGGGTGCTCCCGCCCGTCCCGTGGGCCTCATCGCCAGTGCCTTCCGCCCCAGCGACGACGCCACGACCTTCTCCTTCCTCGTGCCCTCCAACTTCTTCGCCGTAAACATCCTCCGCAAGGCCGCCGAGATTATGCAGAAGGTTCCCTTCAGCGGTTCCGCACGCCTCGTGACGGACTGCCACCAGCTGGCCGACGAGGTGGAGTCAGCCCTCAAGAAGTACGCCATCTATCAGCACCCCGACTACGGCCCCATCTACGCCTACGAGGTGGACGGCTACGGCAACCAGCTCATCATGGACGACGCCAACGTGCCCAGCCTCCTCTCCATGACCTATCTCGGACTGGTGCCGAAGGACGACCCTGTATATAAAAACACGCGCTGGTTCGTATGGAGCTACAACAACCCCTACCACTTCCACGGCACGGCCGGCGAAGGCATCGGCGGCCCCCACGTGGGCTTCGACATGGCCTGGCCTATGAGCATCATGATGTTCGCCTTCACGGCCGAGGACAGCCCCGTAGGCGATGCCGAGACGGCATGGGCCATCCGCACCCTCCTCGCCACCGACGCCGACACGGGCTTCATGCACGAGAGTTTCAACGTGAACAACCCGAAGGACTACACGCGCAGTTGGTTCGCATGGGCCAACACGCTCTTCGGCGAGCTCATCATCAAGATTATCGACGAGGGCAAGCTGGACATCCTCAACAACAGGCTCGAAGTGCCCGGCAAAATGCAGTAGGAACCGGTACGAAAACCGATAAAAAGGAAATAGCACAAGTCAAAAAATTTTTTAACTGTTTTTCCTTTGTTATAAAAAATTAATATTGTATCTTTGCGGCACGAAACATATCGCCCGACCTCATCTCCCCGAAAAAAAGAAACACTGTAATATGAAAAAGTACCTCTTCTCCGCCCTTGCCTGCCTGCTTATCCTCTCGGGCTGTAAGGAAGACATCGACGACAGCGACTTCGCCATCGCCACAGGCGTCACCATCGCAGAATACGTGAACCAGACGCCGGAGCTCTCCGACATGGCCGTGCTCCTCAAGCGCGTCAACCTCGGACAGAAGGCCGAAGCCTCCTCCGTCTTCAACGTGCTGTCGGCACGCGGCAACTACACCTGCTTCTTCCCCACCAATGAGAGCCTGCGCGCCTACTGCCTTGAGAAAACCGGCAGCGAGGACGTCAACAGCCTCGACGACGAGACGGCACAGCTGCTCGTCTATAACTGCATCATCGACAACGGCTCCGAAACCGCCTACGAGAGCCCCGACTTCCCCGAGAGCGGCACCTTCGGCCAGGCCTGCCTCAGCGACCGCCTGCTGACCTGCAAATACAGCCTCACCGACGGCGTTTATGTCCTCAACACCACCTCCACAGTCATCAAGACGGACATTGAGGCCACCAACGGCTACGTGAACCTTGTTGACGCACCCATCGCACCCTCCATGCTCATGGTGCCCGACATCATCCTGCAGGCCGACAACCTCAAAATCATGGGCTCGCTCATCGCCGAGACCCACTGGGCCGACTCCATGCAAATTTATCAGGACGCCGAGTTCAACACCTCCGAGCACCCCGAGACCCGCCTCTTCAAGGGCGTAGGCACCTTCAAAATCGAGCAGAACCGCTATCTCGGCTACACCGCATTCGTCGAGACTGACGACGTATTCCAGAATGAGTGGGGCATCCCCGCTGCCGAGCTCGACGAAGACGGCAACGTGACCAACTTCCCCGCCATCCTGGCCGCCATCAAGCCCCACTGCGAAGCCGTCTATGGCACCGAGGACGCCGACGACATCACATCCGTGGACAATGCCGTCAACCGCTTTGTCGCCTACCACCTCATGAAGGGCAAGTACGGCTACAACAAACTCGTGCACCACTTCAGCGAATACGGTTACCAGTACGGCTCCTACGTCACCAACCCCCAAGACCAGGTCTATACCATCGACGTGTGGGACTACTACCCCATGCTGGGAGAGAAACACCCCTCCCTGATTAAAGTTCTGCAGGTACCCGACGGCGAGCACGAAATCTACATCAACCGCGTAGCCAAGTACAACGACAACAACTATCTGGAGGCCAGCGTAGAATTCCCCGGCATCCTTATCAACTCCGACAACGGAGAAAACGACAACAACGCCCTCAACGGTTTCTACCACACCCTCAACGGCATCCTCCTCTACGACCAGAACGTCCGTACCAAGCTGGGCAGCGAGCGCATCCGCTTCGACCTCTGCGACATGCTCCACGAACTCACCTCCAACTCCGACCGCACGATGGGCTACAAGGGCTTCGAGCGAGGATATTTCGAAAACATCTTCAACGAGACCGAAAGCACCAACATCCATTACCTCACCGCGCCGAAAGGTGCCAACTGGCGCGACTACCAAGGCGACGAATTCCTCTTCAGCGGCACCTACGACTTCTGCATCAAGCTGATGCCCGTACCCGTTGACGGAGCCTACGAAATCCGCATGGGCGTAGCCATGAACCCCTACCGTTCCATGGCACAGATATACTTTGGCGACGACCCCAACAACCTCCAACCCGCAGGTCTCCCCTATGACATGCGACAGAGTGCCACCAATAATCCCGCCATGCCGTGGGTGGCCGACACCGGCGAACCCAACGTGGACCGCGAGAACGACCAGGCTCTCCGCATTCAGGGATTCATGAAGGCCCCCAAGTATTTCTGCTCCAACGACGGCACTGGCAAGAGTCCCGCACGCACCTTCGGCGGAGACTGGCCCTGCATGCGCCGCATCATCACCGTCGCAAACATGGAATGCGGCAAGACCTACTACCTCCGTTTCAAGACCGCACTGGAAAACACCGACTCCCAGTTCTTCCTCGACTACTTCGAGCTCGTGCCCTCCATCGTCTATAACGGTCCCGTGGCCGAGGACATCTGGTAAGCCTCCCCACACCGCTACTTCCCTTTCACGAACCGCAGCGCCACGGCGCACGACGGCATACTCCGACACCAAGGCAGGAACCACCTCCTGCCTTGGTGCTTTTTTTTGCCTTTTAGGGCAGCATTTCTTCCCATTTAATTTTCCGTAGTTCCCTTTTAATTTTGACTACTTCCCTTTTAGGAAAAATTAAATGGGAACTAGTTCAAATTAAATGGGAAGAAGTTCAAAATAAATGGGGACTAGTTCAAATTAAATGGGAAGAAGTTGGAATTAAATGGGGAGTAGTTGGAATTAAATGGGGAGTCAGGGAAAACTTTTAGCACATTATCTATTCCACATGAGGAGGCTGGAAGCCTCTACTTTGAGTAAACCGGGACGAAGTCTCGGGTCTTAACCTCGCTTCTCCTTGTCTGGCTGGAGGCCAGTACCTAAAAGAAATTCCAAGGTACTGGCCTCCAGCCAGCCCCCTTGAAAGCAGATGACAGCCCGAGACTACGTCCCAGGTTACTCACCGCTCACTTCGTTCGCTGTACTGGCCTCCAGCCAGTAGGCGCTATTGCATACCCTGGGATTTGGTACGTTTTCCCTGAATGAGGAATAGTTCAAACCAAATGGGAAGAAGTTCAAATTAAATGGGGATTAGTTCAAACCAAATGGGAAGAATTTGGAATTAAAAGGGGACGACTTGGAATTAAATGGGAGGTAGTTCAAATTAAATGGGAAGAAAGAAAAATCACTAAGAACGCCATTTGAACGGAAAGGGAAGAAATGCTGTCAAAATGTTTCCCTTTTGCTTTTTGTCGGTTTCAAGTCGGAGGGGGTTCTGCAAGGAACTTAAGAGCACCTTGAAAAGAATACTTTTTGCAATATGCACTTTACAACGGTTGGCATTTTGCGCTGATTTTATGTTAAATTATTCTATAAGTCTCGTAAAAACATCGACGAGCACGAAGTAAAATTGTAACTTTGGGCGAGAATTCTTTCGCGCGCATATAATATATAATTGTGTACGCGGGATTGAGTAATAAAACTATTTCTCCTTTCCCTGCCCGGTTCCGAAAGGATAAAAGCGGTATCTTTTCCGGCGAAAGCAGCAAGAAAGACAAACCACAGGATAAAACCAACCCTTAATATCAACATTTATGAAAAAATTCTACACCCTTCTGGCATTGTGCCTCGTAGGCATAATGTCGATGTCGGCAAAGGACTACTACACGATTGACGGCCTGTCCGCCGAGTGTGATTATCCTTCGTTAGCATCGTTTGAAACCGGCGTGCAGTATGTGCTGGGCAGCACCCGCACCAACGCCAAGGCGTATCTTACGCCCCAGGGCTCGAAGCTCGCAGTGAGCGAGAGCTCCATCTATGAATTTGAGGAGGCCGGCACCGACAAGCAAGGCACCACAACCTACCTCATCAAGAACGTGCAGAGCGGTGAATACCTCACCAGCGACTTCTCCACCTACACCACCAGCCGAGCCCGCGCACAGGCCTTCACGATTATGCAGGCCAAAGTGTTCCACTCCGAGATGAACGACAAAGGCAAGTACTTCGTGGATTGGAGTAGTGTGAATTACGACCCCCGTTCCGCCACCATGGATATGGACACCAACGGCAATTATCCTCTGGCCGACGATTTCATCCCCTACGATGACGATGGTAATGTGAAGGCTGTATGCTGGGTCATCGCCCAGGCCGATACACAGACCGAGAAGGCCGAGGACGGTTCGAGCCACTGCACATACCTCTGCACCACCGACGCCTACAAGCCCTACCTCGACACCAACAGCTGGGCTATCTACAAGCCGAAGAAGATTTCCGGCGCCGCAGCTATGGAGCCTGCCTTCCAGGACATTTTGGGCGGCCAGGACTTCAACCCCGATGATTACCCCGTGGGCACCGCTCCCGGACAGTACAGCGAGGAAGCCGTGAACAAGATGGTGGACGCCTGGGAGGTGTTCAGCGAACTTCTCAACTTCGGCGGCACCGATGCGGCCTGTGACGAAGCCATCGCCAACCTGCAAGAAGCCTACGAATACCTGATGAGCCACATGAACAAGCTGGAAGACGGCAACTTCTACCGCTTCTGGAACTACCGCGACAGCGGCGAGTGGATGACCTGTATGTATGAGGAAAGCGGCACGCTGAAATACACGAAGAAGTACGTAGCTCCCGAAGAGCTCGACGCCAACGCCGCCAAGTACATCTGGAAGCTCGTGCAGATTGACGGCAAGAACTATTTCCAGAACTACTACACCGGCCGCTACGTGAACGACCAGAGCTCCAAGTCCACGCCCTGGAACTCTTCCGTCGAGCCCATCGCTGCCTTCAACATCATCGCCTCCGACCTGCCCGGCACCTTCAACGTGGTGGGCACCGAACGCGACCAGAACTGGGGTATGAACACCATCAAAAACACCCCGGGCATCTGCTACTGGAACGCCGGTTCCTCCAGCAAGGACAAGGAATCCCTCTGGAAGGTGGAGACCATCGACCCCAAACTCATCGAAGCCCTCGAGGCTGAGATTGAACAGGCCCGTAAGAACTCCGAGTTGAGCGACCTTCTCCTCAACGCCACCAATACCTATAACAAGGGCTTCTCCTACCGTCAGTACCTCACCGAGACTTCCCAGATTACCATCAACCGTCAGGAAGAGAAGGAAGGCCCGCTGGAGAACATCTTCGACGGTGACTACAACACCTACTACCACTCCACTTGGAGCGCCCCCGGCGACCTGGGTCAGCCCCACTGGTTCCAGATTGAACTGAACGAGCCTATCTCCGAGTTTACCCTCGACTGCATCCGCCGCGGTATCAACAGCAACACGCAGGGTGCCGTGACACGCTGGGCCGTAGTGGGCACCAACGACGCCAACCTCGCCGCCACCGACGACTACGTAGCCGCCGACCCCGAACGCGACCCCGAAGACATCACTCCCGCCCTGGCTCCCACGCTGCAGAAGTACCAGCAGACCTGGGACTGCTACCAGCTAGTGGAGTCGGCCTACAACAAGACGGTCATCTACAACGACACACAGTATAAGAAGGCCATGGCCTCCTTCACCGTGAAGCTCGACAAGCCCTGCAAGTACCTGCGCTTCCTCACCGTGCTGCGTATGAAGGACACCCTCGTCAAGGACACCCTTGAGACGGGCGAAGTAGTGGATGCCGGCATCATCTACGACGGCGTAGAGAAGAACCAGGGCAACATCTTTATGTGCCTGGGCGAAATAGCCCTCCACGGCACCGAGTACGACGAGAGCATCTCCCTCATCAACGGTGTGCCCGCCGACGTCCGCAAGGCCCTTGAGGACGCTATGGCCAAGGCCCAGGAAGAGGTTGACGCCAAGGCTGCCACCGACGAGACCATCGCCTTGCTGAAGGAAGCCTACAACAACTTCCTCGACAAGTTCCCCGTGCCCGAGCAGCTTCTGAAGGCCATCGCCGACGCCCAGACTTGGGTAGAAGAAGCCCCCGTGGGCAACGAAGTGGGCAACTTCCCCGAAGGCTCCACCGCCGACCTTGAGAAGATCATCGAGCAGGTGAACGGCACCGTGAAGGACGTCATGACCTCCGACGAAATCGCCGCAGGCAAGGCCGCCCTCAACGAAGCCATCAATGCCCTGCAGAGCAAGCTCATCCTGCCCGCCGAAGGCATCTACTTCCTCCACAGCGCCACCGACGAAACCAGCGCCGCCTATGACGCTTATGTGGCTGACTTCAACACCGGTCACCACCAGCTCACATGGCGTGTAAACGGTGAAGTGGAAAATCAGGACAACCCTGCTTACTTCTGGCGTCTCAGCAAGAACGCCGACAACACCTGGAGCCTCTACAACTACGGCACGGGCAACACCCTGCAGAGCGTAGGCGAAATAAAGACCAAGGCCGATCCCGTCTTTGGCGGCACCGGCGAGGCAGCCAAGTTCACCCTGCGCAGCGCCCGCGTTGCCGGCTGCTTCAACATCGTGCTGGCCGACGGCGCATTCCTCAACACCGACCCCAAGGGTACCGTTGTAACCTGGGGCACCGGCAAGGGTAACGACAACAGCGCCTTTGAGTTCGTTGACGCCAGCGAAGACTGGAGCGGCGACTACGCCTTCTACTACGAAGCCGGCAAGCCCCAGATCATGACGCTCCCCTACGCCCTCAACAACGACTGCGTAGAGCCTCTCTACAAGCTCATCGGCACCTACAACAACGCCTTCCAGTTCGAGGAATACAAGGAAGACGAAGTCATCCCCGCCGGCACTCCCGTGCTCTACTTCTCCGAGGACGACGCCTACACCAGCGACGCCTTCTCCCTGACCACCGACGACATCACCGCCCTCACCTACACCACCGAGGCCAAGACCCAGAACGGCATGGTGGGCACCCTCGTGGCCATTGAAGAGCTGCCCATCGGCAGCGGTATCTTCTGGAACGGCACCGTAGTGGGCTCCGAAGCCGGTGAAGGCATCGCCGCCAACAGCGGCTACCTGCTCATCGACACCGCCACCGACCACGAAGGCACCCTGAGCATCGCCTACGACAAAAGCGTGGGCAAGCTCGACGCCATCAACACCGCCACCGTCGTGAAGAACGGCGCCCGCCGCGGCAACTACGACCTGCAGGGCCGCCGCGTCAACAAGACCGTCAAGGGCCTCTATATCGTGAACGGCCAGAAGGTCATCGTGAAGTAAGAATAGCGTTTTATGGTATTAAGGTCATGAGGTTATGAGGTTCAATCCCCTCAAAACCATAAAACCTTAAAACCTCAAAATAAGAAGCCGCATCCTCCGGGGTGCGGCTTTTTTGTGCGCAACAGAAAACGGGCTGAAAGCCCTGAAGTGCAAAGCGGAGGATAAAGAGGCCGGAGGAAACGCCGCTCCTGTGTTTATTAAGCCAACGTAGGGGAAGTTTTCCTCCCCGCGGAGAGTGGTCTCGCCCCCAACGGAATAAAACAAAACAGCACCGAAAAGCGGTTTTTTGCCATTTCGCAACTTGCAACTCGGGAGCAGATTGATAAAAAAGAAAAGAAAAAGTGTTAAAACATTATGACAATTCAAAATTAAGTGTTATTTTCGCACCGCAAATGCAAAATGCAACCAACACCGTTTGCTTTTGCACGCTAAAGCAGCACACTCTTTTAATTCACCCTTTTATTAACTAAATCCTAAACAAAAAAAATGAAGAAGTTTTACACTCTTCTGGCACTCTGCCTGTTTGGCTTAGTGTCAATGTCAGCCAAGGATTACTACACGCTCGAAGGTATAAGCACGAGCGAGTATCCCTCCGTTGACAAGTTTGAGGTTGGCGTCAGCTATTTCATTGGCAACGCCCGTATGAACGCCAGGACTTACCTGTGCCCCACCGGCGCAACCGAGGCCCTGAGCAGCGCATGCCTCTATCAGTTTGAAGAAGCTGGTACTGTAAAGCACACTGAAGTGAATGAGAAAGGAGAAACTGTAGATATCTTCTACACCTCCTACATCATCAAGAACGTGGAGACCGGTCAGTATCTGAGCGACCCCACCACCTACACGGCCAGCCGTAGCCGCGCCCAGGAGTTCACCATTCTGCCCGGTGAGGTTTTCAACGCTGAAGCCACTGGTGAAGGTGGCGGCGCTCCTTATCATGTAGATTGGACCAGTGTGAAGTACAACCCCCTTACCGCCACCTCCGACTACGACACCAACGGTAACTTCATCCTCGCCGACCCGTTCATCGACGGCAGCAAGACTTGCTGGGTTATCAGCCTTGCCAACAGTGAGGAGACTGATGAAGACGGCAATGCCGGTGCAAGATACCTCAGCACCTACGGCGGCGCCTCCTTCATGGGCTATCGCGACACCAACTGCTGGGCTATCTACGTCCCCGCCAAGATTACCGGCGAAGCTGC
The DNA here is from genome assembly GCA_024401055.1 of Bacteroidaceae bacterium. Classification (GTDB taxonomy): domain Bacteria; phylum Bacteroidota; class Bacteroidia; order Bacteroidales; family Bacteroidaceae; genus Alloprevotella. The sequence goes on from JAKSLT010000008.1 coordinate 34,616, forward strand.
CATGGACGCAGCCTTCCAGGACATCCTCGGCGGCGTTGAGTTCGACCCCGAAAACTTCCGCATCGGTTCCGGCCCCGGTGAGTATTCCGAGGAAACCGTTAACGGCATGATTGCTGCATGGGAAGTATTCTCCGAGCTGCTCAACTACGGCGGCACCGACGACGAGTGCAACGCTGCCATCGCTCAGCTGCAGGAAGCCTATGAGGCCATGATGGCCAGCATGGGTACTCTGAACGACGGTCAGTTCTATCGTTTCTGGAACTGGCGTGACAACGGCAATTGGAGCGCTTGTATGTACGAGGGCGCCAACCAGGTTAAGTGGACTGCCAACTACACCGCTCCCGAAGTGCTTGACGTTGACGGCTCGCACTACGTATGGAAGCTCTGCAAGATTGACGGCAAGAACTACTTCCAGAACTACTACACTGGCCGCTACATGAGCGACAAGGACGGTTTCTCCACGGCATTCCCCTCCACCGTAGACCCCGTGACTTCCTTCACCATCGAGCCCTCCGACGAGGCTGGCTCCTTCAACATCCACGGCGACGAGCGCAGCTCCAGCTGGGGTATGCACACTCAGGTGAACGGCTACGTTGTCGTTTACTGGAACGCCGGTACCTCCACCAACAACCAGGGTTCCCTCTGGAAGGTAGAGACCATTGACCCCGAACAGATTGCAGCCCTCGAGGCTGAACTGGAGCAGGCTCACAAGAACCAGCAGCTCTCCAACCTCCTCGGCGACGCCACCATGACCTACAACAAGGGCTTCGCTTATGACCAGTACCTCACCGACCTCAGCCAGATGACCTTCAACCGCACCGAGACCGGCGAAGGTTCCGAAGCTAACATTCTCGACGGTGACTACAACACCTACTACCACTCCTTCTGGAGCCAGCAAGGTGACCTCGGCCAGCCCCACTGGTTCCAGGTAGCCGTTGAAGAGCCCCTTCAGGAGTTCGCCCTCGACGTTGTACGTCGCGGTATCAACAGCAACAAGAACGGTGCCGTCGTACAGTGGTTCGTAGCCGGTACCAACGACGCTGCTCAGGCAGACGCCGACGACTATGTTGAAGGCGACATGGCTGCCACCGTTGAGCAGTACAAGAGCACATGGGAAGGCTGTCAGGTAGTAGATGGCGAATACAACCAGAGCGTTGTATATAAAGGCTCCAACTACGACAATGCCATGGCTACCTTCAATGTAAACCTCGGCAAGCCCTGCAAGTACATCCGCTTCATGGCTCAGCTCCGTATGCCCGACACCATCGTCAACGACACCATCTCCACCGATCCCCTCGAGATTGAGACGACCATCAACTACTACGACAAACCCGCCGATAACATCTACATGTGCGTAGGCGAAGTTGCCATGCGCGGCATGGAAATCAACCCGGAGATCTCCCTCATCAACGCCGTTCCCGCCGACGTCCGCAAGGCTCTTGAGGACGCTATGGCCAAGGCTCAGGAAGAACTCGCTGCCGAAGCTGCCACCGACGAGACCTATGCTGAACTTGAAAAAGCCTACGAGGACTTCCTCAACAACTTCCCCGAACCTCAGGTACTGAAAGACCTCCTCGAAGACGCTCAGGGCTGGCTTGACGAAGCTCCCATCGGCGACGAGGTAGGTTACTTCCCCGAAGGCGCTACCGCAGACCTTGAAGCTGCCATCGAGCAGGTAAGCGGCACCGTTAAGGACGTTATGAGCATGGAAGAAATCAACGCTGGCAAGAAGGCTCTGAACGACGCCATCGACGCCCTGCAGGCCAAGCTCATCTATCCTGAAGAAGGTATCTACATGATCCAGAGCACCACCGACCCCGAGGCAGCAGCCTTCGAGCAGTATGTAGGTAACCTCTGGAGCGGTGAGACCCAGCTCATCTGGGGCGGCAACGGCGACGAACTCGAAGCCAGCAACCATCCCGGCTACTTCTGGAAACTCACCAAGAACGAAGACGGCACCTACAGCCTCTACAACTACGGCACCGGCAACTACCTGCAGGCTCAGCCCGAGGAGACCTCTCCCGTAGGCGCAGCCGCTGAGAAGAGCAGCTTCACGCTCCGCAGCGCACGTCAGGGCGGCAGCTTCAACATCGTCTTCGGCGAGAACAACTTCATGAACGCTGATCCCAACGGCGTCATCGTTACTTGGGGCAGCGCTAAGGGCGCCGACAACAGCTCCTTCGCCTTCGTTGAGGCCAGCGAAGAATGGAGCGGCGACTACGGCTTCTACTACGAAGCTGGCAAGCCCCAGATCATCACCCTGCCCTTCGACGTTGTGAACGACTCCAGCGAACCTCTCTACAAGCTCGTAGGCACCTATCAGGGTGGCTTCCAGTTCGACTACTATGAAGGCGACGCCGTTATCCCCGCAGGCACTCCCGTGCTCTACTACAGCGAGGACGATGGCTACAGCGTTGACATGTTCGGCACCGCTGCCGGCGAACTCGACAAGCTGACCTACACCACCGAAGCCAAGAGTCAGGAAGGCATGTTCGGTACCCTCGTGGGCATCGAAAAGGCTCCTCTCGGCGTTGGTATCTTCTGGGGTAAGAAGGTCGTACCCGCTGAAGACGGCGACCAGATTGCTCCTAACACCGGTTACCTCCTCCGTGGCACTGACTGCGGCCGCGAAGGCGAAATCGCCATCTACTATGACTCCAACGTAGGCACCGTTGAAGGTATCGACAGCGCCGTCGTAGTGAAGAAGAGCAACAACCGCGGCACCTTCAACCTCCAGGGTCAGAAGGTAAGCGGCAAGCTGCCCGCCGGCCTCTACATCGTAAACGGCCACAAGGTAGTTGTGAAGTAAGCACTTCCAAGAGTGCAGAGCCCTCAGGGCCCTGCCCGGAACACATAATGATAAGGACCGCATCCCACGTGGGGTGCGGTTCTTTTTTTGTTTGAAGTTCTGAAAGGACGACAGGTTTTGCCGACTCTAATCATATAAATCATAATTCATCATATAAATCTTCATAACGCCGCAGGCCGCTGCGCTGGCTATAATGATTAAGTTGTTCTTAGTCGGCATTTAGTCATCATGGCCACAGCTGTGACGCATACTTGGCCACAGTTGTGACCGATACTTGGCCACAGCTGTGACGCATACTTGGCCACAGCTGTGGCCATGACGACGATGTCGGCGAAAGCGTGTGCCGGAAGACCGGAATCGCTTGCCGCTTGCCTATGCGGGAATTTGCAAACCTTGAATGAGAAGACTTATCCCGAACTGAGGTAAAGGAGAGAGGGACAAGAGGAAGGCGGGGAGGAGGCGATGCGGTGCTGCAAGGTTAAGAATGAGAAAAAGTTAAGATTGGATGCTGCTATGTGATATTATTTTAGTAATTTTGCAGCGTGGAAAAAGTTCTTTGATGGAAAAGTGCCCTACATACCATGTTCCCGTGCTACTGCGCCCCTGTATTGAGGCGTTGGTAACACGCCCCGACGGCGTGTATGCCGACATGACTTTCGGCGGTGGCGGCCATAGCCGCGGCATATTGGAAGCGCTCGGGCCACACGGGCAACTCTACAGTTTCGACCAGGATGCCGACGCGGAGCGCAACGCTACGCAGACGGGACCAGAGGGCAGGGTGTTTCAGGATAAGGAGCGCTTCACATTCGTGCGTTCCAATTTTAGGTATTTGAAGAACTGGATGAGGTACTACAGCCCCCTCACCCGCTCCCCCAAGGGGGAGTGCCTCGCTTCGCTCGAGTCCGCCTGCGGCGGAGATACTTATGAGCGATTGGAAAAGGGATTGCAAGGGACAACAGACAACAGACAACAGACAGAGCCAGCTGCGTTTTGCTGTCTGGACGGGGTCCTGGCCGATTTGGGCGTAAGCTCGCACCACTTCGACACCGAGGAGCGCGGCTTCAGTTTCCGCTTCGACGCGCCGCTGGACATGCGCATGAACGGGCGTGGGGGGCAGACGGCGGCTGACGTGCTGAACACCTACGACGAGGAACGGCTGACGAAGATTTTCCAGCTCTACGGTGAGATACGCCAAGGTCGCGCGCTCGCACGTAATATTATTAAGAGGCGTCAGCAACAGCCGCTGACAACCACCGGGCAGCTGCGCGAAATGGTGAACGGCAACCTCCTGCCGCAGGCCTTCCAAGCCCTACGCATAGAAGTGAACCATGAGATGGAGGCGCTGGAGGAGATGCTCGGCGCGGCCATAGAATGCCTGAAGCCCGGCGGACGGCTGGTGGTGCTGACGTACCACTCGCTGGAGGACCGCATGGTGAAGAACTTCATCAAGGCGGGCAACGTGGAGGGGCGCGTGGCGCAGGACTTCTACGGTAACCGCCTGACGCCGCTGAGGGCGGTGAACAACAAGGTCATCGTACCCTCGGCCGAGGAACAGGAGGCCAACCCGCGGTCGCGCTCCGCCAAACTGCGCATTGCCGAAAAAATATAAGAAAAAAAACGAAAGTGAAGAGCCCTCGGACCGGGCCTGCCTAGAACCATGAGCAAAAAGAACAAAAAAGAAAAACACCGCTCTCCGCTAGCCTACTGGCGCGAGGTGATGGGCGGCAAATACCTGACGGGCGAGACAATGCGCCGCAACATAAAGTATCTGCTGCTGATAATCCTGCTTGCCATTATCTACGTGAGCAACCGCTACCAGTGCCAGCAGGCCATGATTCAGGGCAAGCAACTGACGGACACGCTGATGGACCGGCGCTACAAGGCGCTGACGGCGCAGAGCCAGCTGAAGAAGGCCACGCTGCGCAGCCACGTGGAGAAAAACCTCCCCGACAGTACCATCAAGACGCCGAACGACCCCATGTTCGTAGTGAAGTAACCCTCCCATAACCGACTCAGTCACACTGGGCAGAGCAGCAAGAAAGATGCAAGACAATAAAAAGAAGGCCAAGACCAAGGCAAGCCGCACCAAAGTGATGAACCGCTATTTCGTGGTCATCGCCTTAGCCTTCGCGTGCGGTATTCTCGTGATAGGACGCATGTGCCAGCTCACGTTCCTTCAAGGCGAATATTGGGAGAAGGTGAGCCAACGTTTCGTGCGCGAGGATGTGCAGATAGCCCCCCAACGCGGCAACATCCTGGCCGCCGACGGGCAGATGCTGGCCACCTCGCTGCCGCAGTACCGCTTGTATATGGACTTCATGGCCTATGACAAGGACAGCGTGATGCAGGCGAAGGCCCAGGCCCTGCGCGACTCCATCATCTGCGCCGACACGCTGCGCGTCATTCCCGGACTGCTCAACCGCAGGAAAGAGGTCATACCCGAGAGCACACAGCAGAAGCACATCGACAGCTGCCGCAATGTTCTGACAGCCCTCTGCGAAGGCATGCACAAGCTCTTCCCCGAAGACATCGACGCGGAACAATTCCGCAAGCACCTCATTGAGGGACGCGCCAAGAAGAGCAAGCACTGGGCGCTCTACAAGAAGAAAATCACCTACATACAGTACTGCCAGGTGAAGAAACTGCCCTTCTTCAACCTCGGTGCCAACCGCAGCGGCTTCCACACGCAAGACTACCCCACCCGCCAGAACCCCTACGGCAAGCTGGCCGCCCGCACCGTGGGCGACCTCTACGGCGAGAAGGACTCGGCACGTTGCGGTCTGGAACTGGCTTTCGACTCCCTGCTGCGCGGCAAGCCCGGCTACTGCCACCGTCAGAAGGTGCTCAATAACTTCGTAAGCATCTACGACAAGATGCCCGAAGACGGCTTTGACATCCGCACGACGCTCGACATCAACATGCAGGACATCGTGGAAAAGACGCTGGGCGAACATCTTAAGAGCATCGACGCCGACTTCGGCGTGTGCGCCGTGATGGAAGTGGCCACTGGCGACGTGAAGGCCATCAGTTCCCTCGACCGTTTGGGCGACGGCTCGTACCTTGAAATCAGCAATCGCGCCGTGAGCCTGCTCATGGAGCCGGGCTCGGTGTTCAAGGGAGTGAGTTTCATGGTGGGACTGGACGAAGGCGCCTTCAACCTAAATACGATGGTGGAGACCTTCAATGGCCAGTATAACTTCTATGGTGCAAGAATGAGAGACTCCAACTGGAGTAAGGGCGGCAACGGCTACATCTCGGCGGCCGAGGTGTTTGAGAAATCCAGCAACATCGGCACGGGACGCCTCATTGACGAATACTATCACGATAAGCCCGAAAAATACGTTGAAGCCGTGTATCGCACCGGCATTCACGACGACCTGCAGCTCCCGCTGCCCGGCTACGCCAGGCCCAACATCCGCCAGCCCAAGAAAGACGCCACCAACCACTATTGGGCCAACTGGAGCAAGACGGCTCTGGCCTGGATGAGCATGGGATACGAGACGCAGGTGCCGCCCATTTCCACCCTGACGTTCTACAACGGCATAGCCAACGGCGGCAAGATGATGTACCCGCGCTTTGTGCAGAGCGTGGAGAAAGACGGCGAGGTAATTCACGAATACCCCGTGAGGGTGTTGAGAGAACACATGTGTAAGCCCTCCACCGTGAGAGACCTCCACAAGATACTGCGCGGCGTAGTGGTGAAAGGAACCGGCAAGCAATGCGGCTCCAAGAATTTCAGCGTCAGCGGAAAGACCGGCACGGCACAGGTATGGACGAAGAACGGCCGCAGCAGCAAATACTTCGTCACGTTTGTGGGCTTCTTCCCTTCGGAACGCCCCAAATACACCATGATAGTGTGCGTCCAGAAGGACTATCCGGCATACGGCGGCAGCACCTGCGGCCCCGTGTTTAAGAAAGTGGCCGAAAGCATCATGGCACAGAACATGGAGACCAACCTGGCCCTGCATACCGACAGCGTGAACACCCTCCGGCCTATTGTTCACCCCGGAAACCTAAGATCCACGCAGCAGAGCCTCAACGCCTTAGGCATAGACTGCAGCCCTACGGCCCACAACGGCGAGGCATGGGGGGACGCCACCCTCTCCGGAAAGACCTACAGGCTCAACGCTGAGAGAACACAGGGCAACGTCATGCCCAACCTCAAAGGCTACGGCCTGCGCGACGCTGTGTACCGTCTTGAGAAGATGGGGCTTACCGTGAGCGTGCGGGGCAGTGGCCGCGTGGTGCAGCAGAGCGTAGCGCCGGGCACGGCCGTGAAGAAAGGCCATAAAGTAACCCTCCTGCTCTCCAGCAACGGGAAGGCACCGCAGAAAGCACCTGCGCAGCAGTCCACTGCGCCACAGCAACAACCCGCAGCGCCACAGCAGCCCACCGGACAGACGGCACAGCAGTCTGCCACTCAGGCCAAGTCTGGCACCACACATTCCAAGCCTGCCACGACACAGCCCTGACCCATCAAGCCTAAAAAAACATAACAACATAAAAAAGAGAAGGACATGCTACTATCAGCCCTCCTTAAACAATCACACATAACCATACTCGCCACCAACGGCTCGTTGGAGAGAGAGGTGAGCGGCGTCAGTCTGGACTCCCGCCAAGTGAAGCCCGGCCACCTCTTCTTCGCCGTGAAAGGCACGCAGGCCGACGGCCACGCCTACATCCCCAAAGCCTTGGAGCTGGGCGCCATCGCCGTGATAGGCACCGAGCCCGTGGAGAACATTGCCCTCAGCACCGCAACGGCGGAGAGCGTCAGCTACATACAAGTGGCCGACAGCCAGAGCGCAGTGGGTGCCATCGCCACAGTGTTCTATGGCAACCCCTCACAGAAGCTGCACCTCGTAGGCGTCACCGGCACCAACGGCAAGACCACCACCGCCACGCTGCTCTATCAGCTCGTGCGGCTCTTGGGTCACAAGGCCGGCCTGCTCAGCACCGTATGCAACTACGTAGACGACCGCGTCGTGCCCGCCGCCCAGACCACGCCCGACCCCGTCACCCTAAACGCCCTCCTGGCCGAGATGGTAGCTGAAGGTTGCGAGTACGCCTTCATGGAATGCTCCAGCCACGCCATTCATCAGCGCCGCATCGCCGGCCTCACTTTCGCCGGCGGCGTGTTTACCAACCTCACGCGCGACCATCTGGACTATCACGGCACCTTCGAAGCCTACCGCGACGCCAAGAAACTCTTCTTCGACGAGCTCCCTCGCGAGGCCTTCGCCATCACCAACGCCGACGACCGCAACGGCCTCTTCATGACGCAAAACTGCCGCGCCGCCGTCCAGACCTACTCCACGCGCACCGCCGCCGACCTCAAGGCCCGCATCATCGAGGAGAGTCTCGAGGGCATGCTGCTCCGCCTGGACGACGAGGAAGTGAGCGTGCGCTTCGTGGGCCGCTTCAACGTGAGCAACCTTCTCGGCGTTTACGGTGCCGCCCGCGCCCTGGGATTCCCGAAGGAAGACGTGCTCCGTGCCCTCTCGCTGCTGAAGCCCGTCAACGGCCGCTTCGAGGCCATCCGCTCACCGAAAGGTGTCAGCGCCATAGTAGATTATGCCCACACCCCCGATGCGCTGGAGAACGTCTTGAACGCCATCCACGACGTACTGCGGGGCCGCGGCCACGTCATCACCGTGTGCGGCGCCGGCGGCAACCGCGACAAGGGCAAGCGTCCCCTCATGGCACAGGAAGCCGTGCGACAGTCCGACCGCGTCATCATCACCTCCGACAATCCCCGCTTCGAAGAGCCAGAAGCCATCATTCAGGACATGCTCGCCGGCCTCAACGACGAGCAACGCCAGAAAGTGCTGACCATCACCGACCGCCGGGAGGCCATACGCGCCGCCGTCATGATGGCACAGAGCGGCGACGTCATACTCGTGGCCGGCAAGGGGCACGAGCCCTATCAGGAAATCAAAGGCGTGAAGCATCACTTCGATGACCACGAAGAGATAAGAGCAGCCTTTCAATAAATAATTCAAAATCGAATAATCGAGAAATCGAGTCCTCGAATAATCCAATATGCTATACTACATCTTCCGTTTCCTAGAAGGATACGGCATCGCCGGTTCCCGTCTGTGGAGCTACGTTTCCTTCCGTGCCCTGTTGGCACTCATCGTTGCACTCATCATCAGCCTATGGTTCGGCGAGCACTACATCCGTTGGATGAAGCGCCACAACCTCAGCGAGGAGCAACGCGACTTCAGCATCGACCCCTACGGCGTGGCCAAAAAGGGCGTGCCCTCGATGGGCGGTATCGTCATCCTCGTCGCCGTGTTCGTGCCCTGCCTGCTCTTCGGCCGCCTGCGCAATATCTACATTCTGCTGATGCTGGCCGCCACCGTATGGTTCGCCGGCATAGGCTTCCTCGACGACTACATCAAGAACTTCCGCCACAACAAGGACGGCCTCGCCGGCCGATGGAAACTCGTGGGGCAGTTCATTGCCGGCCTCGCCGTGGGCCTTACGCTCTATTTCTCCCCCGACGCCGTGATACGTGAGAATGTATCCACGATGCAACGCGACGGCGTGGTGGAAGTCGTCCATAAGAGCGAGCCCGTGAAGAGTACAAAGACCACTATCCCCTTCTTCAAGAACAACAACCTCGACTATGCTGAAGTCGTCGGTTTCCTCGGCGACCACAAGCAGGCTGGCGGCTGGATTCTCTTCGTACTGATGACGGCCTTCGTTATCGCCGCCGTGAGCAACGGCGCCAACCTCAACGACGGTATGGACGGCATGTGCGCCGGCAACTCCGCTATCATCTACGTGGCGCTGGGCGTATTGGCCTACGTCAGTTCCCACATCGGTTTGGCCGGCTACCTCAACATCATGTTCGTGCCAGAGTCCGAGGAACTCGTAGTGTATTGCTGCGCCATGCTGGGAGCCCTTATCGGTTTCCTGTGGTACAACACCTACCCTGCCCGCGTCTTCATGGGCGACACGGGCTCGCTGATGATAGGCGGCACCATCGGCGTGCTGGCCGTCATCATCCACAAGGAGCTCCTCATCCCCATCCTCTGCGGCATTTTCCTCATGGAGAGCATCAGCGTCATCCTCCAGACAGAATACGCCAAGGCCGGCAACCGCCGCGGCAAGAAGTGGCGCGTCTTCAAGCGTGCCCCACTCCACGACACCTTCCGCGTGAAGCCTGAAGAAATGCTGCCCGACGCTAAGTACCTCTTCCGCAAGTGGCCCAAGACGCCGGCCTTGGAGTCGATGGTCACCGTACGCTTCTGGATTATCAGCATCCTGCTGGCCGTCCTCACTATCATAACACTAAAGATAAGGTAAGACTATCGTCTAAAAAAAATGAAACTCGTTGTATTAGGCGCAGGGGAGAGTGGTGTAGGCACCGCCATCCTGGCCAACAAGAAAGGATATGAAGTGTTTGTCTCCGACATGGGGCAGATACAGGATAAATACGTGCAGGCCCTCGAGGCCCACCAAATCGACTGGGAAGAGTGCGGCCACACCGCCGGGCGCATCCTCGACGCCGACGAGGTGGTGAAGAGCCCCGGCATCCCCGACACCGCCCCCATGGTGCAGACCCTTCTGGAGCACGGCATACCCGTGCTCAGCGAAATAGAGTTCGCCGCCCGTTACACCAAGGGCCACTGCGTGTGCATTACCGGCTCCAACGGCAAGACCACCACCACCCGCCTCATACATTATATATTTACACGCGCGGGCCTCAACGCGGGTCTCGCCGGCAACATCGGCCGTTCCTTCGCTTGGCAGGTGGCCGATGACGACAAGGAGTGGTACATTCTCGAGCTCTCTTCCTTCCAACTCGACAACATGTTTGGTTTCCGCGCCGCCATCGCCGTGCTGATGAACATCACGCCCGACCACCTCGACCGCTACGACTACGACTTCCAGCACTACGCCGACTCCAAGATGCGCATCATCCAGAATCAGGACAAGCGCCACTGCCTCATCTATTGGGCCGGCGACCCTGTCATACAGCGCGAGCTCAAAAAGCGCGAGGGCGACTACCGTGCTCCCGCCCCCACGCCCACAAGCCACAGTGCCGTGCCCGGGCATCCCAACCTCATAGGTTTCACCGACGACGTCTTCTCGCAGCTCCGCCTCACCTTCTCGCAGATGGGTCGCCACAACCAGCGCAACGCCACCGCCGCCTATCTGGCCTGCCGCGCCTCCGGTATCAGCGACGATATCATCCGCGAGTGCCTTGAGGACTTTCCCGGCGTGGAGCACCGTCTGGAGCGCGTGGGCGAATGGGACGACATCCTCTGGATTAACGACTCCAAGGCCACCAACGTGGACGCTTGCCTCGTGGCCCTGCAAGCCATGGATCGCCCCACCGTGCTCATCGTGGGCGGCAAGGACAAGGGCAACGACTACAGCGTGCTCTTCGACATCATTCAGGAGAAGTGCCGCGGCCTCGTCTTCCTCGGCGCCGACAACCGTAAGCTCCACGACAGCTTCGACGCCCTCGGCCTGCCCATTGCCGACACCCACAACATGGCGGACTGCGTCAGCGCCTGCCGCGGCTTTGCCGAAGAGGGCGACGCCGTGCTCCTCTCGCCCTGCTGCGCATCCTTCGACCTCTTCAAGAACATGGAGGACCGCGGCGAGCAGTTCCGCGCCCTGGTCAAGGCCGGCCAGTAGCGTCTGACGTCAGGCCGCCCAGAGTCCTGAACTGCCGGCATTTCATGCAAGCGCCCCGCCTGTCTCCAAAAACATATCACCCTCCCCTTCCGTATGCCCAACTCCTTCATCCGTCTGAAAGGCGACCCCGTCATCTGGGTCATTATCTTTGCCCTCTGCGCCATCTCCCTCGTTGAGGTGTTCAGCGCCACCAGCATGCTCTCCTATGGCCACGGCAGCTACTGGCAGCCCTTCATCCGCCAGGCCGCCCTACTCGCCGTAGGCATCGGCATCTGCATCGGCATGCACTACGTGCCCTGCAACCTCTATCGCTATATCACTGCGGGATGGCCCATCATCATCATCATACTCGCCTTCATGGCCTTCAGCGGCGGCGATGTCAACGGTGCCGCGCGATGGTTCAAGGTGGGCGAGCTCACCTTCCAGCCCTCCGAACTGGCCAAAGGCATACTCGTGGCCACCGTCGCCCTCGTCCTCTCGCGAAACCGCGAGGGCAACGGTGTCAACAAGACAGCATGGAAATACGTGGCAATCGCCTCCGCCCCCATCATCCTTCTCATCTTCAAGGAAAACATCAGCACCGCCGTATTCCTCTGCGGCGTCGTCTTCGTCATGATGTTCGTCGCCGGTGTCCCCACGCGCCAGATGCTTATCATCTCAGCCGTCGGTGTCGCCACCGTCATCATCGGCGTAGCCTCCCTCAAGGCCTTCCCCGACAGAGTGGACGACCCCTTCTACAAGACCACCGTCGGCAGCGTCTTCAAGCGTATGCCCACCGCCAAGGAACGCATCTTCGGTCATAGCCTCGTCATCACCGCCGACCCCGACAGCCTCGTCCTCTCCGACAAAAACATGCAGGTCGTCCATGCCCGCATCGCCGTGGCCAACAACAACCACGGCATCGGCCTTATGCCCGGCAACAGCGTGGAGCGCGACTACCTCCCCCAGGCCTACAGCGACTTCATCTACGCCATCATCGCCGAAGAGACCGGCATCTGGGGCGCCAGCATCGTCCTCCTGCTCTACCTCGTCCTACTCTATCGCATAGGCATCATCGCCAACAACTGCGGTCAAGACTTCGCCGCCTTCCTCGTCATGGGCCTCGGCGTACTCCTCGTTGGCCAGGCCCTGCTCAACATGTTGGTAGCCGTAGGCATCGGCCCCGTCACGGGACAGACGCTGCCCCTCATCTCCCGCGGCGGCACCTCCACCTTCATCACCAGCGCCTACTTCGGCATTCTCCAGAGCGTAGCCTGGAGCGGCGTGAAGAAGAAAACTAAAGCTCCCTCCACACCGGCGTCCGCCCCCCAGCCCGCAAAAGAAGCCGAAGCTCCCGCACCCGACAACGCACCCGATGACCTCCCCGACACTGATCCTGCACTCGCATAAATACGCCGACGACCGCCTCATCGTAGAGACCTACACCGAGGCCGCAGGCCCCGTCAGTTTCATCGTGCGCATCAACCACGGCGGACGGCAAGCGGCCGTGCCCCACACCATCTTCCAGCCCCTCGCACTCCTCGAAATCAGCTGGGAAGAGCACGCCCGCACCACACTCGTCAAACCCACCGCCGCACGCCCGCTCCACATCCCCCACTCCATCACCACCCATCCCGTCAAGAGCGCCCTCGCCCTCTTCCTCGCAGAGTTCCTCCGCGCCGCCCTGCATCAGGAGCCGCCCTCCCCACTGGTCTTCAACTATATCGACCAAGCCCTCCGCTGGCTCGAAACCGTAGAAGACAGACCCATCGCCAATGTCCACATAGCCTTCCTTATACGCCTTGCCACACTCCTCGGCTTCAGCCCCACCCCCGAAGAGCTGCTCCCCATCTGCCCCCACCAGCATACAGACGCCATACCCACACTCCTGCGCATGAACCTCGCCAACCAGCACCTCTATCAGTTCACACGGCAGCAACGCACCGAACTCCTGCGCATCATCCTCCTCTACTACCGGCAGCATCTGCCCGCCTTCCCGCAGATGAAAAGCGTAGAAGTGCTCAGTCTGATTTTCGATTAAGAGCATCTTTTTGATAAAAAATGTAAAAAAACTCTCCAAAACCTTTGTCAGTTCAAAAAAAAGCCGTACTTTTGCATCCGCAATTGAGCGAAACGCCCCCTCGCGAGGCCAAAAACCAATAGCAAGGTCCCTTCGTCTATCGGTTAGGACGAGAGATTTTCATTCTCTAAAGAGGAGTTCGACTCTCCTAGGGACTACAACGACAAAAAACGCGAAATTTATAAAAACAAAAAACAATAATGGCAAATCACAAGTCATCCCTTAAAAGAATTCGCCAGACCTCTACCCATCGCCTGCACAACCGCTATTACGCCAAGACCATGCGTAACGCCGTGCGCAAGCTCCGTGGCACCACCGACAAGGCTGAGGCCACCGCACTCCTCCCCAAGGTGCAGAAGATGCTGGACAAGCTGGCCAAGAACAACACCATCCACCCCAACAAAGCCGCAAATCTCAAGAGCGGCCTGATGGTGTACGTCAACAAGCTCTCCTAATAACAGGGACAGCCCAACGAAAGAAACCTAAAGCTGGACAACTCGCGAGAGTTGCCCAGTTTTTTTGTTAGTATTTCTCGCAGCATTTACCGGACACCTCTTTATATATACACGCGCATACACACGCGAAGTACATTTTCTCATACACCTCCTACACATCTTACACCTTCTCCCCCCCCATAAATAACGCACACCCCGCCAAGGTTATTCCTCAGCGGGGTGCTATCTTTTACTCTCCCAATTCATTCCCCTCCCTGTAGGGAGGGGCTAGGGGTGGGTCTTCTTCTTCCCACATATATTGTGCGCGGGTGTCGAACGATCCTGTCTCGCCGCCAAACGGTATCTCGCTGGCGCCGCCAAGGAAAGCTCGCTCGGATGTCATGGAGGCCAGCTCGGCCTCGGGGATAATATACTTCTTCATAATTAGAAAATTAGAAAATTAGCAAATTTGCAAATTAGCAAATGTGAGAATTAGCAAATTATATTGTCTGTCCGCAGGGCATTTCCGAATTTGCTAATTTCCAAATTTGCTAATTAATAATCTTTTTACCGTTTACGATGCTGATGCCCTTCACGGCTCCCTTCACGCCACGGCCCATGAGGTCGTAAGCTACAGGGCTCTCCCCCTTGGGGGAGCTGGAGGGGGCTTCAATTGCCTCCGTCTCATCTTCGCCGTCCACCACAATCTTGATGTTCTGGGCCTTCGTGGCAGCATAGCCTCCGCTACGAGCCGTGAGACTCATGTACCAGCGCTGGGCACCGAGCACTACGCTGGCGCTGTTGGCTCTCTGCAAAGAACCGCCACTCAGGGCGTAGTAGCCGTTGGCATACATATTTGTCACCGGGGTGTAAGAGCCCGTGAACGTGTAAGTATAGTCGGCGCTGCTGCAATCCATGCTGTTACTCTGAGCAGCTTCCAGCGTCTTGTCGGTGAGGACGAGCGTCTGTGTGCCCGTGGCTTTCGCGCGAATAAGATAGGGGTAGTTGGGCCTGGTGCTGCCGGACGTTAGCTTCTTCACCACGAGGTACGTTCGGTCAAACTCGCCGTCGTCGTTATCGTCGTAGTCGATGAAGTTATACACGCGGGCGATGTCATAATCCTCGCACCACTCCTCGTAGTCCATGGAGAAGGGCACGTAGAGAGCCTGCCAATTCGTATTTTTGAAGTTGCGGGTATAGGCCAGCGTGTCGCAGGTTTCCGCAGTGTCGGCCGTGTATTTCGTTCCATCTAAATAAGAAATTTTAGGGGTATTTATGTCATCTACAATTGTCCAGCACTCCTCCCAATAACTTGATTCGTAAATGGTCTTATAGCCTTTGTGCACATGAAGCGTACCATCTTTAGTTCTTCCGCTAAAAGTGGTAAAGTCATCATCCAAATCAGGAGGTGTGGTAGCTAGGCAATAGACATTGTCTAAGTTACAATTTGCGAAAGCATAGTAGTCAATGTACTTTACTTTGTTTCCAATAGTAAGGGTTTTAAGATTACGACATTGATTGAAAGCAGACTTGCCGATTCTTTCAACATTATTAGGTATTGTAAAGGATGTCATCTTTGTGCAGAAACTGAAAGTAGATTCCTCTATGCGTGTGATTTGGCTAGGGATAGTCACAGAAGACAGACTACTACAGCCAGAAAAGGCAGCAATTCCTATGCTCGTCACGCTGCTGGGGATGGTGACGGAGGTCAGGCCGCTGCAATCCCGGAAGGCCTCGTCTCCTATGCTCGTCACGCTGTTAGGAATGGTAATGGAGGTCAGACCGTTGCAATCCCGGAAGGCCTGGTCCCCTATGCTCGTCACGCTGTTAGGAATAATAGTGTTTTTACTGCCTAATATAAGAGTGTTACTTTGGGTTTCTATAATAGCATTGCAATTATTTCTACTATCATAACATTGATTATCTGAATCTACGATTATTGAAGAGAGAGAACGACAGTTAAAGAATGCATAGTTCTGGATTTCTTCTAAATTTTTCCCGATAACGACCGAATTTAGTCCAACACAATTATAAAAAGCACATTCTCCTATGCATACGACACTATTGGGGATTGTTATGGACGTTAGACCTGTGCAGTTCTGAAAAGCGTATTTCCCTATCGCTCTCATACTAGAGGAAATTGACACGGACGTAAGATTGCTGCAATCGTTAAACGTTTTGTTAAATATTTGAGTAACACTATAGGACTTCCCACCATAATAAACAGAGTTTGGAATGACTATAGAGCCAGCATACTTTGTGGGGCCAGTAGTCACTCCCACTTGATTAGAAAGATAAAAATCATAATAAATACCGCCTGCCTCAAAGTCATAGGCGAAGGCCGCCTGTGGCAGCAGAAGGCCGAGGGCGGCGAGGAAAAGAAATAATTTGTGTTTCATAAGCGTTGAAAGCTGTCGCCTCCCCGTCCCAAGGTCGGCGCTAAAGGTTTGTTGTTTAATTATAGGCATATAAAAAGGCGCAGGGACACTCCGTCTGTCCTAACAAGGCATCGCCAAACGCCCTAGAGAAACAAACAGTCCACCCCACGCCGTACCCATATAATGGCCACCCGCCTATAAGGGTGGACGTATAGGCACACGTGAGCGTATTTCTGCTTGTCCTTCTCTTGAAATTAGGCGATTTTTTGTTAGAGAACAAAGCTTACGCTTTCATCTATGTCTGCACTCCTTGCGGAATGCACTGCAAAATTACAAAGTATTTATGAGATAACCAAACAAATAGGACAAAAACTCATACGGCGGCGTCAAAACGCGAAATGCCGTAGGCATGAGATTGAGTAGCCAGCCATAAGCGCAGCGTTATGGCTGGTCGGGGGCCACGAAGCGCGGGACGCCTGCCGTCAGGTAGGCGATAACGCCCCATGATAGAAACCGCGAAAATTTATGATACATTTATTCCTAATTCATGCCTAACCGCAGGTATTTATTCCTAATTTTTTCCTAAT
>JAKSLT010000080.1 GCA_024401055.1 Bacteroidaceae bacterium
AAATTTAGTACAAAATTTTGTCAAAATATTTTACAGTTTCGGGGAAGGGATATCGCCTGCGGCGCTACATAAATTAGAAATAAATTTATCAAAAATTTTAGGCGCGAGAGCCCTAATTAGGAATAAATTAGGAAGAGATGCCTGCGGCGGTGCATCGTTTTACCGTACCCATTGCTTCCGATTGGGCCGCTCAATAACAAAAAAACACGGATAAGGAACTTCCCTATCCGTGTTTTCTGACGGTGTTATGCGTGGGTTAAATCTTGCGGCCCTGAAGGTCGTAGGAGTGTTTGCCCTGACGGATAATAATCTGGTTGCTGCGGATTTGCTTGATGACGCCGGGGATTTCGGTGGTGCTGACGGTGTCAATGCCTTCTTCCTCTTCATCGTAGTTTACGGGCTTGCCGACGAAGGTGGCATTGACGGTAGAACCGTAGTAAGTCTTGCCCTTGAGGGTCATCTTAACGCCTGCGGGGTCTTTCTCCACAGTGAGAGTGCCGCTGACGAGGTAGTAGGCGCTGTTGTAGTACCACTCGCCGTCGTATTCCTCAAAGTCGGCAGCGATGTAGGAGGGATAGTCGTACATGTCGTCGCCGCCGGGGCTGGCCTGGATGGTGCCTTCGGCATAGTCGGAGGTAATCTGGTAGGTGCCGGGGGCGAGGGCGGTGCCGGAGGCAGCGGGGGCGAATGCTACGAGTTCCATCTCGTAGTCGTCGGAGATGAAGTAGAGGTCGGTGTAGGCGAAGTCGAAATATTCGGAATAGTCGGCATATTCCATTTCGTCGAAGGTAATGTTGAGCGTGGTAGCCTCGGTGGGCTCGTATTCGTAGGTGTAGTCGCCTTCGTCACCGCCGTCGCCGCCGCCATCGTCAATGTCGCCGTCGGGGTTCTCGACGAAGTAGAAGCTGACGTTGTAACAGCGCATCTGCTTGACGCAGTTGAGGGTCACGGTCTTGGCGTCGATGTCGGTGATGAGGACAACGGGATTGGCCTCAACGTCTTCTTCATCGTCGCTGTAGTACTCCACGCTGCCGGCTGAGACGTCGATGTCGAAGCCTTTCTTCACGTAGCCGTCAATGCTGATGCCCTTGATGGCCTTGGTGGCGGTGAAGGTGATGGTCTGGCCGGCGTTGCAACCGAAATAGTTATCGGTCATGGCGCCGGTGGAGCATTCCACCTTGATGTTGTTCTGAATGAAGGAATAGACCATGTTGTTGCCTTTGTTTTCGGGGCAGGTCACCACGGTCGGCTCGGCATAGGTGTAGTTGGGGTCGAGGTCGGTAGCGTCGCCGCCGCCTTCGCCTTCACCGCCCTCGCCACCTTCACCGCCGCCGGTGGCAGAGCCGCAGGTTACGGTGATGGTCTTAATCCAAATGGACTTTTCCGTGCGGGAAAGTGATAATACGACGTCACCGCTGGCCGAAGCGCCGGTGAAGGACTTTTGAACGCCACTTTCCTTTGCGAGGTTTTCCGTGCCCCAAGTGGTACCGCCGACGCTCAGGGAGATAGAGCTGCCGCTGGCAATATTGCAGGAGCATTCAACGACGACTTTGGTAACGTCCTTGGCACCTTTCAGGGTTAAAGTGCCGTTTTCCATAAACTGGGTGCCGCGGGCGGAACCGCTTGTTTCATAACCTTTAGGTGTCATGGAACTTGTCCATGCGCTGGGGATGGAGGTGCTGAAGTCATACACGACTTCTTCTGCCTGGGTGCTGATGCTGAAAGCGAGGCTCAGCATGAGCAGACAAAGGGTAGTAAAAATTTTTTTCATAATGTGTGAAATATAAATAATGTGCAAGAATGCGTGAAAAAAGTTTGCGAAAAGTTGTGCAAAGTTACGCATAAAAATTCACAAATGCCGCATTCGGTAAAGAAAATATGCCTTTTTTCTTGTTTTTTAGGCGAAACTTGCAACGAAAAGGACAGAAAACTTGGCCATAAAAGAGGAAATTAGTAATTTTGTAACGAAAAACCATACAAACCACTTTATTAATTATTATGCAATACACACACGAAGTACAAAACATGTGTTGCGTGGCCAAAGGCCCCAACCATGGACCCGCTCCTATCCCCGAGGAAGGCAAGTGGGTGCAAGCAAAAGAAATCAAGGACATCAGTGGTCTGACCCACGGTGTGGGTTGGTGCGCTCCCCAGCAGGGTGCCTGCAAACTGACTCTGAACGTGAAGGAAGGCGTCATCGAGGAATGCCTCGTTGAGACCATCGGCTGCTCCGGCATGACCCACTCCGCCGCTATGGCCAGTGAGATTCTGCCCGGCAAGACCATCCTCGAAGCCCTGAACACCGACCTCGTTTGCGACGCTATCAACACCGCTATGCGCGAGCTCTTCCTCCAGATTGTCTATGGCCGCACGCAGAGCGCCTTCTCCGAAGGTGGCCTCACCATCGGCGCCGGCATGGAAGACCTGGGCAAGGGCCTCATCTCCCAGACCGGTACCCTCTACGGCACCAAGCTCAAGGGCACCCGCTACCTCCAGCTCACCGAAGGCTACATCACCAAGATGTTCCTCGACGAGAACGACCAGGTATGTGGCTACGAGTTCGTTCACATGGGCAAGTTTATGGACGCCATCAAGAAGGGCGTACCTGCCGACGAGGCCCTGAAGAGTGTCACCGGCACCTACGGCCGCACCAAGGCCGAGGACGGCGCAGTGAAGAGTATTGACCCCCGTAAAGAATAATAGCCATGATTAGAGAAGTAAAATTTGAATCCCAGGATCGCCGTATGGCTCAGATCCTCGCTTGTTTGAACAAACATGGCATTTCTTCCATTGAAGAGGCCAATCAGATTTGCGACGCCGCCGGTCTTGACCCCTACATGACCTGCGAAGAGACCCAGATGATTTGCTTTGAGAACGCTAAGTGGGCCTATGTAGTAGGTACCGCCATCGCTCTCAAGGAAAAGGCAAAGAACGCCGTTGAGGCCGCCCAGTATATAGGTGAAGGCCTGCAGAGCTTCTGCATCCCCGGCTCCGTGGCTGACGACCGCAAGGTAGGTATCGGCCACGGCGAACTCGCCGCCCGCCTGCTCTCCGACGACACCAAGTGCTTCGCCTTCCTCGCCGGCCACGAGAGCTTTGCTGCCGCCGAAGGCGCCATCAAGATTGCACAGATGGCCAACAAGTCAAGACCCGCCGACAAGCCCCTCCGCTGCATCCTCAACGGCCTTGGCAAGGACGCCGCTATGATCATCAGCCGCATCAACGGCTTCACCTATGTGCAGACCAAGTTTGACTACTTCACCGGTGAACTCAAGGAAGTAAGCCGCACCGCTTACAGTAATGGTCCCCGTGCTGCCGTAAACTGCTACGGCGCCGACGACGTACGCGAAGGCGTGGCTATCCTTTGGAAGGAAGACGTTGACGTTTCCATCACGGGTAACTCCACCAACCCCACCCGCTTCCAGCACCCCGTAGCCGGCACCTACAAGAAGGAGCGCATCCACGCTGGCAAGCCCTACTTCAGCGTAGCCTCCGGTGGTGGCACGGGTCGCACCCTGCACCCCGACAACATGGCCGCCGGCCCCGCCTCCTACGGCATGACCGACACCCTCGGCCGCATGCACTCCGACGCGCAGTTTGCCGGTTCCTCCAGCGTACCTGCCCACGTGGAGATGATGGGCTTCCTCGGCATCGGCAACAACCCCATGGTAGGCTGCTCCGTAGCTTGCGCCGTGAATGTTGACCTCGCTCTGAATCACTAATCCTTTATATTAATAATGGAGTCCCCTCCACATCACGCGGAGGGGACTCTATGTTTATATTCGTATGAAAAAGATACTTCTGCTCCTTGTCACAATCAGTTTTGCAACAAATGTGGCAGCCCAGACGCGACCTTTTGAAATGACCGACGAGGTGTCGGCCAGCACCATTTGGTACAAGGTGAAGATTGAGAACAAGTTTCTGAAAGCCGATGGCCCTGACGGCGACGTGACAGTGGCAGCCGACGGCTACGGCGACGAATACCTGTGGGCCTTCGTCACTGTGAAGGACGAGAAATTCCATATCGTCAACAAGGCTCTCGGCCCCACCTTCCAGATGTGCCACGCCTCCCACCAAATGCCCGAGACGTCCATACTGGCCATGGATGACTATCTCAAGATGGCCCGCCGCAAAGGCAGCACCTTCAATTGGAAGATGACAAAGTCCGGCGTCAGCGGCATATACACGAAAAGCCTCTTTAACTACTACATTTCCACTAAGGGCGGTCGCTACAACTATCCTACCTACGGCGGTGAGGCCGACTCCTATACCGAGTTTATCCGCATCGGTAACGAAGACGAGGTGAAAGCCTACGCCGAAAGCGCCGCCAAGGCTGCCGCCGAGGAAAGCGAAGACGCAAGACTCGCCCGCCTTCAGGCCGAAGAGGCAGCCGAAAAGACCGACATGGCTAACCTGAGGAAGCACATGACGGGCCGCTGGAAGTGTATCGACGAGAGGGGCCACGTCACGCCCTACGTATTCTCCGCCAACGGCATGATGGAGGTCGTTACGCACAGGCACGAGGCCATGCAGCGCAAGACTCTGGACTTCGACATCCACCTCATCGGCTCCTTTGAGGTGCTTGACAGCCACACCATTGCCTATTATCAGGACGAGAAGAAGAGTTACGCCAAGAATGCAAACAGCATCGGCCTCTCCGTTCGCGACCTCTACGAGCTCGAGACGCTGCGCGTAGGTGAATACGAGACGCTCCCCTCCACGTATTCCTTCTATCGCATCGGCCCTGCCTCCATGCGTTGCATCACCGACGGCGGTACTGAGCTTACCTTCGTCAGAGAATAATAAAAGTCCCTTGTCGGGCACTGCAACAAAAAGCAGATGCGCTCGTGGTCTCTCTTGTGAGAAATCCACCTGCGCATCTGCTTATTTTATAGCAGTTGGTCTGTAAGCCGGGTTCTGTACCTCCCGAGGGAGGCGCTTGCCATTTATCTACGCGCCGTGTTGCCACGGCGCTCTATCGTTCTACCCTCCGGCGTGGCGCGAGGCCTTGGGCGGGCCGCCCTCATGACGCCGGTTTACGCGAACTTTCAGCCTCCGATGTGCACAGCCGCAACGTCGCCGCTGCGCTGGTGGGCTCTTGCCCCACCTTCTCACCCTTACCCGAGGTCGCCCTGATTGGAGGTGTCAGCCTCAGGCGGTTGTTTTCTTCTGCACTGATTAGCCCTCGCGGGCTACTGGCCGTTAACCAGCGGAGTGCCCTGTGCTGCCCGGACTTTCCTCTGACTCGCGAAGGAGCCAGCGACAAGCCGACCAACTGCTGTATTTTGAATTATGAATTTTGATCTTTTTGCCTATTCATAATTCAAAATTCATAATTCTTAATTATCTCGAAAGGATAGTCCACGTCGAGCCGGTAGCCGGAGATGTAGGCCAGATGATTCCAGAGTTTGGCCTGTTTCTCCAGCGAATTGCCCTTCTCGGACGACAGCTTGTTCATCGTGGTGATTATCTCGTAGGCGGCCTGTTGGCGCTGCTGGCGGTCTTCAATGAGGCAGGCCTGCTCCACCATCTGCTGCACGTTGCGGCCATATTCCCGCATGCGAATGGCGGGGCGGTTGGTGTTGTAATCCATAGAGAATTATGAATTTTGAATTATGAATTATGAATTTTGAATTTTTTGGAGGTAGGGACTTGTTTAAAACAGTTTTCGGGGCGTCGTGGCCTGAAACTCTTTTAGGTAGAACGGTTCGAAGTATGCCGTGTCGGCCACTCGGCCTTCTATGAGCCTGCGCTCGGCCAAAGGAGCCATATACTTGGCCAGTGGAGCGATGTCGTCAATGAAATGAGCGTTGGGATGCGCGGCCAAAATCCCGCGGCACTTCGCCATGCCGTTGCCGAAGAACCACACGGGGCGCTGCTCCAGCCATTCGGCGTAGGTCTTTTCGTCAACGATGTCGGGCTGGACAGGGCGCACGGCATGCAGGGCGCGGTCGTAAAGTGCGGCATACACTTCCATGCGGCGCGCGTCTATCATGGGGCACAAGAGAGCGTCATCGGGCAGTTCGGGGCCGTAGAGTAGTGGCCACACACACATGGTCTCGAGCGTGGGGACGTTTATTAAAGGAATGTTGCGCCCGTAGCACACACCCTTGGCCACGCTCACGCCGATGCGCAGGCCGGTGTAGCTGCCGGGGCCCTCGCTCACGGCGACGGCGTCGAGGGGAATGGCGTGGCTGTCGGCGAAACCGGCGGCCTCGTCAACCATGGGCGCCAGCAGGCGGGCATGATTGGGGCCCTCAAATTCTTCCTTGTGGTATATCACGTGGCTATCCTCGCTCACGGCCACAGAACAGACCGTTGTGGAAGACTCTATATGCAGAATACACGACATGTTTAGCTGAATTTCTTGAAAATCGCTTGCAAAATTACAATTTTTTCTTCAAAAAGCACCTATCTTACAGTTTTTTTTCGTAATTTTGCAGCACCTTTTATATAATTAAAGTAATACAACATGTCAATTATAAACAAAATATTCCGCCACAAGGCCTCCGCTCAGGAAACAGGCTGGCGCGTAGGCGGCATGGAAGACTTCATGATGCTTATCCGCGTCTATTTCCAGGCCAACATGGCTTCAAACTGCGGCATAAGCAACCTGGCCATGTTGCCCGACCTGCGTATGTTCAAGCAGACGCTGAAGGTTCCCACCGTCAACAATCGCCTCGGCACCGGAGAGCGCACGCGCTGCCGCAAGATGCTGCAGGAAATCTACGGTCTCTCCGACCAGTTCTTCACAGAGATAGACCACAGCCTCAAGCAAAACTGCCATTCCATACGCGACGTGCAGACCTATCTCATCCAGTTCCAAGGTTTCTCCCAAGACCTCATGATGCTCATGGGAAACCTCATGAAATGGAAGTTCCGCCTGCCCGGATTCTTCAAGCAGGCTCTCTACAATCTCACCGAGAAACAAATCAACGACATCCTCACCCGCGTCACTTGGAAAGACGACGGCGTGCAGAAGGCTTGCCTCGCCATTCGCCAGTATCAGCACCGCCTCGGCTTCACGCCCAAGTGGATGACGGAGTATGTTTACAACATCGTCATCCTCGCCAAGAAAGAGCCCAAGAAGAAGGACGACCAGTAACCCCGCCTACCGCCTGCAGGCCATGCCGTCCTACTCCCCCACCCCGATATTCCCACCACACATCAGCAGCATACAGCCATGACAAAAGAGGAAGAACGCATACTCCATCAGTTTGAGGCGAAAGTGCGCACTCTCGTCGAAAAGCATCGCGCCCTGAAGAAAGAAAACGACGAACTCTATGCCCTCGTCGATGAGCGCGACAGACAAATCAAGACCCTCACCGCGCAAAAGCAGCAGGCCGAGGGCATTCTCGCCAACTACAAGGCAGGACGCATGCTCGAACTCACCTCCGGCGACATCGAAGAGGCACGCCGGCGCGTTGCCTCCATGATACGCGAGATTGACAAGTGCATCGCGCTGCTCAATGTTTAATATAATTCTCTACCCGCCATGCCACAGGACAACCTCACCATCACCCTCTTCGTGGGCTCCCGAGAATACAAGTACCCCATCCCCCGCGCTCACGAAGAAGCCTATCGCAGCGCCGCGCAGCTCATAAACGAGAAGCTCGCGCGCTACACCGAAAAGTTCCCCGGACGCCCCGATCAGGAATACATCATGGCCACCATGTTCGACGTAGCCGTACGCCTCGTGCGCGGACAGATAGAACAGGACGCCACAGAAGTCTTCAAGTCGCTCAAACTCCTCAACGAGGAAATAAGCGAAGTAATGTAGCACGCACACATTAATTCTTAAATCATAAATCATAATCCTTAATTCAAAAATCAAAATTAATAAATGACCACACCCATCATCCTTTGTATCATCGCTATCGTGGCCGGCCTTGCCGTAGGCTACCTGATTATACATTTCGCAGCCAAGAGCAAGGCAGAAGGCATCATCAAAGAAGCCGAACAGGAAGCCAAAGTCCTCAAGGAAGAAAAGCTCCTCGAAGCCAAAGAAACCCTCCTCAACATGAAGGCCGAGCACGAGAAAGACGTGCAGCGCCGCACACAGGATCTCGTCACCAACGAGAACAAACTCAAGCAGCGCAACGATGAAGCCCTCCGCCGTCTCGACGAAATCAACCACCAGAAGCAAGCCGTAGAAAAAGAACAGAAGCAGCTCGAAACACGCGAGAACGACCTCCAGCGCGCACAGCTCGACCTCGAGAACGACCGCCAGGCCCTCGAAAAACGCGAACTGGAACTCGCCGACCTCGACGCACAGGCACGCCAGAAACTCGAAGAAATCTCCGGACTCTCCGCCGAAGAAGCCAAGAACCAACTCATCGAAAACATCAAGGCCGAAGCCCAGACACAGGCTCAGGCCTACGTCAACGAAATCACCGACGATGCACGCCTCAATGCCGCCAAGGAAGCCAAGCGCATCATCATACAGAGCATCCAGCGCGTAGCCACCGAGACAGCCGTGGAGAACAGCGTCACCGTCTTCCACATCGACAACGACGAAATGAAAGGCCGCATCATCGGCCGCGAAGGCCGCAACATCCGCGCCCTCGAAGCCGCGGCAGGCGTAGAAATCGTCGTGGACGACACCCCCGAGAGCATCGTCATCAGCGGCTTCGACCCCGTGCGCCGCGAGATAGCCCGCCTCGCCCTCCATCAGCTCATCGCCGACGGCCGCATACACCCCGCACGCATCGAGGAAGTCGTGGCCAAAGTCAAGAAGCAAGTGGAAGAAGAAGTGCTCGAGACCGGCAAGCGCACCGCCATCGACCTCGGCATCCACGGCCTGCACCCCGAACTCATCCGCATCGTCGGCAAGATGAAGTACCGTTCATCATACGGCCAGAACCTCCTGCAACACGCCCGCGAGACCGCCAACCTCTGCTCCGTAATGGCAGCCGAACTCGGTCTGAACGCCAAGAAAGCCAAGCGCGCCGGCCTGCTCCACGACATAGGCAAGGTGCCCGACGAGGAAGAGGAACTGCCCCACGCCCTCTATGGCGCCAAGCTCGCCGAGAAATATAAGGAAAAGCCCGAAATCGTCAACGCCATCGGCGCCCACCACGAAGAGATGGAGATGACCTCCCTCCTCGCCCCCATCGTCCTCGCCTGCGACGCCATCAGCGGTGCCCGTCCCGGCGCCCGCCGCGAGATAGCCGAAGCCTACATCAAGCGCCTCCACGACCTTGAAGCCATCGCCTCCTCCTACGAAGGCGTCACCAAGACCTTCGCCATCCAGGCCGGCCGCGAGCTCCGCGTCATCGTCGCTGCCGACAAGGTCACCGACGAGCAGATAGAAGAAATCAGCAACGCCATCGCCCTGCGCATCCAGAACGAGATGACCTATCCCGGTCAGGTGAAAATCACCGTCATCCGCGAGACGCGCGCCGTAAGCTACGCCAAGTAAGCTCCCTCCTACATCACTCAATACATTCCGACATGTTCTCCCGCATACAGTTGGGAAACATGCCGGAAGTTTTTTTGCGCGGCAACGGTGTCTCAGTCGGCTCCGCCGAGAAATAGCGCGGCTTCGCCGGAAATGACCCCCCTCTTATCCCCCCGATGGGGGGAAGTTCTGTTTTCTTTCGCTCTTGGGCTCTCCCCCCTCGGGGGAGTTGGCGGGATGGGGAGGTAAATGACTCTCCCCCTGGGGGAGAGGTGGAGGGGGGCTTTATTTCCCGCGAAGCGGCCTATTATTTCCCGCCCGCAGGGCGGCTCTATTTCTCGGCGCCAGCCGACAAAAAAATTATCCCTCGCAAACGAACGCCTTCCTACCCGCTCCAGCCATCTAAAATTTTTTCCTAATTTATTCCCAATTCATGTAGCGCCGCAGGCATTTATTCCTTCCTAATTTATTCCTAATTTTTGTAGCGCCGCAGGCAACCCTTTTGTCAAAATTTTTTACAATTT
>JAKSLT010000081.1 GCA_024401055.1 Bacteroidaceae bacterium
ACTAGTTCCCTTTTAATTTCCAGCGAAAGGGAACAAGTGAAAATTAAATGGGAACAAGTGAAAAATAAAAGAGCGGAATTTCATGCAGAGTACGAGTGAAATTCGCGCTTAGTCGGCATTTAGTTGCGGAAATTGGGAAGAAATTTTAGTTGCTGCTTTAGTAATGATTTGTGCGTCAGCGTTTTGCCAACTTTCGCGAGAATCGCGTGTAGCCAATCGAGTTACACTTCGCTCGCGAATATCGCGCTGTACGGACACATAAATTGTAAAAAATTTTGACAAAAGGGTTGCCTGCGGCGCTGCATAAATTAGGAAAAAATTTTTCATAAATTTTGGAGGGTTGGAGTGGGTCGGGGGCGTTTGTTGGCGAGGGATAGATTTTTTGTCGGCTGGCGCCGAGAAATAAGGCCGCCCTGCGGGCGGGAAATAATAAGCCGCTTCGCGGGAAATATTTCTGAAAATTATTTCCTTAAAGAACTATTTCCGGCGAAGCCGAATTATTTCTTGCGAAGCAACTAAAATACAACCTTTTACCCGGCAACAATTTGTTAAGAAAGGAGGGACGCACTTCTTGTGCGTCCCTCCTTCGGAGAGTATGTGATTAAAGAGAAGGCAGAGCCTTCGCCGCTATTTGCCTTACCGCAGAACCTTGCTGTTTTCAACAGCGAGCTTCTGCTCGGGCTCGGCAGAACTTCAAGCAGGCTTGACTCTGCACTCGCCTTACCGCAGAACCTTGCTGTGTTCAACAGCGAGCTTCTGCTCGGGCTCGGCAGAGCTTCAAGCAAACTTGACTCTGCACTCGCCTTACCGCAGAACCTTGCGGCCGGCGGCGATGCGGATGCCGCGCTCGGGACGGGTGGCGTCTATGCGGAGGCCCTGAAGGTTGAAGGCCTGTCCGTTGTCCGTCGTCTGCTGTCTTACCACGGTGCCGATGCCCACGGTGGGGTCTTCACCGCCGAGCTTTACAAGGCCCTCGTAGGTGGTGAGGTCTTCTATCTCGGTGATGTAGAAGAGGGAGCCGTGGTCGTTCCACGTCCAGTTACGCAGGGCATAGGTGGACTCGTTGGTGACGATGCAGGCCCACGATGTGCTGTTGTCGCTCATTCCGCCGCCGGCGTGGAAGGAAAAGGAACCGTCGCCGTTGTTGCGGATGCCGTCGAGGGCGGGGGTGTCGTCGGTGAAATAGTAGTCGCGGCCGCTGCGGGTGACGAACTTATGGGCGCCGAGGTTGTAGAGGTAGTAGCTGTCCTCGAAGAGGACAATCTGCCACTGGCCCTTGGCCTCGGCGGGGTTGTATTCGGCGAGATATACCTCGGCGGCTGCGGCGTCGGTGGTGAGTTTGTTCCAGTGGTAGTCGGTGACGCCGGTGAGGCCGACATAGTCGCCGTTGATGTCCTCGTTGTAGCAGAGGTAACCCTCGCCGTTTATGCTGTGAATGGCGTAGGCCTTGCCGTTGTCGAGCTGGGCGAGATCACTGATGTTCTCGCCGAGCGTAGGGTCCACCGCGGGTTCCTGTCCTTCCTCCACCATGAGTCCTTCGATGAGCACGTCGGCATCGAAGTAGGAGGCGGGAATGGTGTAGGTGTCATCTTCGGCGAAGCGCTTGCGGGGCACGGTGTAGGTGATGTACTGCGGGTTGCTGTGCACGAGGCTGTCGCCGGAGAAGTTGTAGCCGTGGGTGATGCGTATGCCGGCGTAGTCGAAGCCTTTCTCGGGAACGGCCTTCACCTTGAGCTCGGTGAACTGCGGATGGGTGTAGTTGTCAATCTTGGTGCCATCCTCCAACAGTATGTCGCCGTTGCGCTGGAAGTTGGTGACGCTGACGGTGGTGCGTTCGGGGGAATAGACGTTGAGGAGCACGTCTATCATGCCGCCGCCGTTCTGGAGGATATGGTTGTCGCCGGAAGTGTTGCCGGCGGGGTCGGTGCTCTGCCAGTCAATCTTGGTGCGCAGGCGGTAGATGCCGGGAGCGAGGTCGGCGGGCAGGGTGATGCTGTGGGTGGTGCGACAACCGCTGCCGCTCTTGGTATCGCTGGCGAGGAGCTCGTTCTCGTCGAACTTGCCGTTGCCGTTGAGGTCGATATAGACGAAGGAGTGCATGCCGCTGCCCGTATAGCCTGCCTTCACGGTGAAGGTCTCGCCGCTCTGTACGGGAATGAAGGTGTCGAAGGCTTCGGTGAGGACGTTCTTCTTGGTCTGCTTCTTCACGTACTGGCCGGCCGAGGTCTTCAGGGTGACCTGGGTGAAGGCGCGGTCGGTGCGGGTGAACTGCTGCGTCTTCTCCACGCATACGGGATAGTCGCCGACGAGAGCCACGCGGGGAGCGCTGCTGCCGCTGACGGTGACGTCGTCGATGTAGGCGACGAAGTCCTCGGTCATCTCGTGGGGCGACTCGCAGTCAACGACCACGACGAGGGAGTAGATGTCGATGTTGCCGGCGCCCTTGACGGGGAACACCACGTCGGCCCACTGTCCGACAGGGGCCTTGGCGTTGGCCAGGGCGGTGAACTGCACGGCTTCGGGCGACTGGTTCTTCCATGTTTCTTCGTAGCCGGCGGTCTTGTCGTTGTGGCGGCCGAGGCCGATTATCATGGAGCGGCCCTCCACGGGCTTATACATCATCACGTGGACATACTGCACCGCGGGGGTGAGGACGAAGCGCTGGTCTTCCTTCAGGTCGATGCGGGCACCGAACATATTGGAGCCGTAGCGCGAACGCTGGAAGCCGAGCACCTTGGCGGTGGCGTTGCCGGCGGTCTCGTCGGCGAGGAAGGGGTTGTCAACGACTTTGCAGTTGCCCTTCAGGACACCCGTGCGGAAGGGAGAAGCCTCCCACCAGTCATAGACGCCAACGGAGGCGTAGTCGTCGGTATCAAAGGTCACATTGACCTCAGCAAAGGCTGCGAGGGGTAAAACCGCAACAGCCAGAGTCAGAATTTTCTTGTAGAGTTTCATAACGTTGTTGTGGTTTAGGGGTGTTCTATAAATTAGCTTGAGAAAGATTAGTGGCTATTACGCCGCAAATTTTCATTCGGCTTCGCAGATGCATAGCAAGCTATGGTTCAAGAAGACGGATGGAAAGATGCAAGTAAGAGCCCTAATGTTTCCGAGATAATTCATAGAGAATTTAGTAATTAATAGAACACCCCTTGAGGATTAATAAAGTGCGATGTTCTCAATGACGGGGCAGCTCTTGCTCTTGGTGATGCTGACGCGGACGTACTTGGCCTTCACGCCGTTGCCGTAGTTGCTGGTACTGCCGCTCTGCGGGATGATGCGCTTGTAGCCGATGGTGGTGGTGGGCACGCTTCCGCCGAACTTCGTCCATGTGTTGCCGTCGGTGGAGGTCTCAATCTTGAAGGCCTTCACGCGCTGGCCGAGCTGGATGTGCTCCTGCAACATAACGTAGTGGATGTTGCGGGTCTCGGGAAGGGTGAGGGTGATGACGGCATCGTTCACGCCGTCGTTGGTGGCATAGTAGGTGTCGAGGCTGCCGTCGATAATGTTGGCGGCATTGTAGTTGCGGGCGGCACCGGCGGTGCGCACGTCGCTGGCGGTCACGGTAGCGTCGGTGGCCAGGTTGGTGCCGAGGCGCGTGGTGAGGAGCTTACCGAGGTCGGCCATACGGGTGACGGTGGCCTTGGGGAGCGAGCCCGTCTTGTCGGGCGGCAGATTGAGAATCCAGGTGGCGTTGCGGCCTACGGTCTCCAGATACATCTGGAAGAGGCGCTCGGCACTCAGCACACTGGAGCCGTTCCAGAACCAGCCACTCGTCGTGGCCTTGGCATCGCTCTCGCCGGGGAGCCACATCCAGCCGTTCTCGCTGCCTTGGGTAGCATTGGGCTGGTCCTTGCCGTCCTCGCGGTTATCTACACACCAGTTGGTCTCGCCGGCATAGCCGGCCTCGTTGCCAATCCAGCGGGCCTCGCCGCCCACGCCCCACAGGACGCAGTCGGGACTGATGCCGTGCACCATGTCGCGCAGGTTGGGCACGTCGTAGTAGGTGGCGCGGTCGATGGTGCGCGTGCCGCCCTTGCCGCCGTAATAGCCCGAGCCGCCGTTGGCGCCGTCGAACCACATCTCAAACTGGTCGTCACCATACTGGGCGAGTTCCTTACACTGCTTCAGGAACACCTCCGTCACGTAGCGGTCGGTACCGTCGCCGTAGTAGGCGCTGTTGCGGTCCCACGGAGAGATGTAGAAGCCGTACTTCATATCCAATTCCTTGGCTGCGGCAGCGAAGGCCTCGGGGATGTTCACGCCGCTGTGGGCGTTGCCGGAAGAGGCGATGGAGTGCGTGGTGGTGGCGGTGGGCCAGAGGCAGAAGCCGTCGTGATGCTTCACCACGGCGATGCCGCCCTTCATACCGGCACTCTTGGCGGCCTCAAGCCATTGCTTGGGGTTGGGGTCCTGCGTGGGGTTGTAGAGATTCTCTTTCTCGTCGCCGTTGCCCCACTCCAGACCGGTGAAGGTGTTCATTCCGTAGTGGTAGAAGGCATAGAACTCGGTCTGCATCCATTTCACCTGGCGCGGATGCGGCACAGGCTGCACGGGAGCAGGCTCATTGTCAGGGTTGGGGAGCGTCTCCTCAACGACCTGCAGCCCAGGGGTCTGGGCCTGCAATGCTACGGTACCGGCCGCCAGCATTGCCATAAGGAAGGTTAGTTTTCGCATAATATAAAAAAGATATTGGGTAAATATTTCGCCCTGCAAATATAGCTAAAAAAGCGCTCTCAGCAATACGAAGCACGTTTTTTCAGCGTTCCACGCCGCTATTTGTCAGCGACATGCGTATTTTTGGCCGGGAAATGAGCATAGGGGGCCGCTAATGAAAGGCCCCGCAATACAGAGCGTACACCACCAGCGCCACCTGTGCCAGCAATATCAGCGGCACGCCGACGGTAAACTTTTTGTGCTGCGTCTTGTGATGCCACACCCGCATGCCGAGCAACGCTCCCACGCTGCCGCCCAGCACGGCGAGCCACAGCAGCGTGGCCTCCGGCGTGCGCCATCGCTTATGCCGCGCCTTCCATTTGTCAAGGCCGTAGGCAATGAACGTAAACAGCGTCATAAATGCCACGCCGAGCGCTATCAACCCGCCGTAACTCACGTTGCCCGCTGCCATGGCGCCGAGGTCTATGCCGCCGGTCATGCCTCAAGGACTTTCTCGATTTCTACCACGTAGATGGTGTGCAGACTGCCGCCCGGCTGGTCATTATACCAGCGGTCAAAGACTTCCTTATCAAGGAAATGGGCCTGCTCCATCTCGCACTGGAACAGACGGCGACATACGAGCGTGAGGCGCGCTTCGGCAAACGTCACACTGCCGCCCTCGGTGGCCACGGGCGTAAGGCCGGCCTCGCGCTCCTTATCGGTGTCGCGACCCGACTTCGTACCGCAGATTTGCAGTGCCTTGCGATGCTCCTCGCCATAGAACGACAGCGTCATCAGCGGCTCCTGCTCCAGGAACTCGTGCGTGTAGCGTTCAGGGCGCACAAACACGAAGGCCACGGGCTTATTCCAAAGGTAGCCCAGTCCGCCCCACGATGCCGTCATCGTGTTGTGTTTCTCCACTGTGCCGGCCGTCACCAGCATCCATTCTTTACCGATAAGTTCAAAAACGTCCTCACGTCCGAGAACGGATAAATCCACTTGCTTCATATTTAAGGGGAAGTTAAAAGTTACGATAGTATATATATTGGGTTTCCCGCATTATTCCCCTCCCTCGCAGGGGAGGGGTGGCGGAGTGCCACAGGCAGCTCCGACGGGGAGAGGCCGTCCGCTCCCAATTTCAAAATGATATTTCGCTATTCCCAAGTCCATTTCCAAGTACCCGAAGAGCGACATCCGTCCCTTTTCTGCCCTCACGCGTTCCACCCCGTTCTCTCCTTTTTCATACGCAAAGCGATACTTCTGCTGATTCACCGAACTTGGAGCCAACAGGGCGGCTTCCACGCCTTCGCGGAACCACTGCGGCGTCGTTTCATCGGCATTGCTCACCTGCTCCACCGTCTTGATTTTATGCGCCTTGCCTTGTGTTTCGCCGT
This sequence comes from Bacteroidaceae bacterium, assembly GCA_024401055.1. GTDB lineage: Bacteria > Bacteroidota > Bacteroidia > Bacteroidales > Bacteroidaceae > Alloprevotella. The sequence goes on from JAKSLT010000081.1 coordinate 6,048, forward strand.
AGCCCAGAGCGATGGCACACGCCACCCGTTCATCCTCTCCCAAATCATAAGTCCCGCGCATCTTTTTATACGACATTCCTACCCAGCACGTGTTCAGTCCCAACGTCTGGGCCAGCAGCACGAGGCGCTCGCCGTAGTACCCCACCCTCTCGTCGAGGTCGTCTGCCTTTTTCCCCACCATCAGCAGATAATTCCGCACGCCGTGAAACGTCCCATAGGAGTGCCACCCGCGGAAAGCCTGCGGCTCATCCGTCACGAGTTGTATATGCAGACCGCCCTCGGCATTACACCGCGCTATTTCCTCCTCCAGCCGCACCGCGACCTCCTGTGCCAGAGGCTGTTCCCGATACCGCCGCACGGCATGCCGCTCACGCATGGCCCGAAGCAATGTGTCTCTATCTATCTCCATTGCAGTTGATATTTTTCTCTTTTCACCTCTTACGCCGTCATCTCCAATCCTACCACGCCCACCAATATCAGCAAGGCAAACAGCATCCGCAACAACGAAGCGGAATCGCCGAACCACAGGATTCCGATAAGGAAGGTGCCCACGGCGCCTATCCCCGTCCACACGATATAGGCCGTGCTCACGGGTATCGTCTTCTGCGCCAGATACAGGAAGATGCCGCTCAACGTCATACTCACCGTGGCCAGTCCGATATACGTCCAGAACTTCTCGGGATGCTCCCCCGACAACTTAAATCCGAGGGGCCACCCCACCTCAAAGACGGCGGCGATTATCAGATATATCCAAGCCATTTTTATTTCTTTTTCTTTGCAGGAGGTGCTATGAGGCGGGCACGGATGATGCGCACATCCACCAGCGGGCGGTCGTTCTCATCGGTTGCCACCTTGTTGATATTCTCCACCACGTCAAGGCCTTGCGTCACCTCGCCAAACACGGTGTATTTCCCATCGAGATGGGCATACTTGCCCCATGCGATGTAGAACTGGCAACTGCTGCTCTTCCGTTCGGGATTGACGTCGTCGCCCTCGCGTGCCGCTGCTAAGGCACCGCGTTTGTGGCGGATGTAGGGTTCTATCTCTGCGTCTATCGCGGGGCCGGCCTCGCCCTCACCCAGCAACTGGCCGGGGGCGGCGTTGCGGCTGTCGGGGTCGCCGCCTTGTATCATAAAGCCCTTGATGACGCGGTGGAACAGCAGGCCGTCGTAGAATCCTTCCTTGACGAGTTTCACGAAATTGTCGCGATGCAGCGGGGTATCGTTATAGAGCACGAGTTGGATGGAGCCCATCGTTGTCTCCATCTCCACATACACGCGCTTGCTCTTCTTCGCCGCTCCGGCAAGGGGCAGCAAGAATATGAGAATGAGGATGAGTCGTTTCATTATTAAGTAGGTGGTCAAAATTAGTTTATAATAGGTACTCTCTATTTTGGCTATTGTTTGAAGGAACGTAGCGGGCTACGTGACTGAAAGCAAGAGGCAAAGATGCGCCAAAGAGAGTGTAGATATTGCAAAGGCGATCTACATAGGCATTGCTAAAATAATTTTGATTACCTACTTACTCCAACACTTTAAGAATCGCATTACTTTGCTCTTGTCATATCCTTGTCCGGACTCCAGCAGGGCACTGTCCTGAATATGCAGCACCTTGCCGTCGCTGTCCAACACCACGAGGGCGGGATAGCCGAACCTGTCGGGGTTGCCCAGACGCTGCAGCAGCGCTTCTGCGCCCTTCGTGGGGCGATTGACGTGGATATAGACGAAATGCTCGCCTATCTCCTGCGCGATTTCCGCATCTTTCCTGATGAAGTCGGCAAAGCGCAGGCACCACACGCACCAGTTGCCGCCCACCTGGCAGATGACACGGCGGCCGGCGGTCTTGGCCTTATTTACGGCTTCGTCTATTTGCTTCAGCGGGTCTATCGTCTCGTCATAGACCTTCGCCAAAGGGGCTGCCTGCACGGGGTGTCCCACGGGATTGTTCATTATAGGCAACTGTGCGTCAGTCAGATGCAGCACGCTGCGAAGGGCATTCACGTCCATCGTCGCACGCGGCACGGTGCAGAGACCGGCTGCCTCGCAATACAAGTTTACGTTCTCCGACACGTTGCCGGCATCCACGCACCCCATCATCAGGGCTTTGTTGTCGCGGCTGCCGAACTTGTCGAAGTCGATGACCATCACGAGCCCCACGGGGGCCTGCATGACAAAATCCTGCCGATACCCCTGACCACCGACATTGTTGGAGGCCAGCAGGTCGCGATAATCTCCTTTTGCCTTCTCCACCAGCACATTGCGGGCTGCATCATACTCATAAGCGCCCTCCTTCAGCAAGACAAAGAGGCGTATTTCCTGCTTGTTCATGGCCGAAGGGGCCGTGATATGGCTTTCATCACGCGAGCGACCGCAGGCAGCCCAGCACAGGTTGCTCAGTTCCTGCATCGTCAACTGTCTATCGGAGTATTCGCGCACAGAGTGGCGCGTTGCCAGCGTTTGCATCATGCTCTTTGTGCCCTGGTCCTGATTGGCTTCCGGCAACTTGATGTCCTGCGCGCGGCCCACTGAGGCCAAACAAAAGAGAATTGAAACAAAGAACAGTTTTTTCATAAAGCCTAGAATGCGTTATAAGAAAAATGAGGGCTGGCTGCAAACGTAGCCAGCCCTCATATAATGAAAGGCGAAGTTTATTTTTAGAAGTTGTAACCTACACGCAGGAGGTGATCCTTGTGCTTAAATGCATCATGCTTCATGAAGCCGAGGCCATAGCCTGCATAAAGGCCCTTCCACACATACATGCCAATAGTAAAGTCAAGAGCGAAATTACTGTCGCTGCCATCCTTCCAAACAAGGCCATAGCCAAGATCTATGGCGGCAAAGGCCTTCAGGTCGGGGCCGAAGGTGGGAGAAAAACCGCGAACGCCTGTGGTGAGAGTAAGTTCATTCCAACTAAAATCACCGTAATCATAAGCGTACTTGGCGTTCAGGACGTCCCAAGCCACATACTTGTTGAAGTTGTACTGAGCACGACCGCCGATTTCAAGTTCGGAGCCAATGCCACCTTCTACGGCCCAAGACAGTCCCTTGTCAGGATTTTGGGCGAAGAGCGACGTTGCTCCCAGCAACATCACTGCGATGAGAGAAAAAATCTTCTTCATAATACTAATACTTTTGTTGATTAATAGAAAAAAGTTTTTTGACGCTGCAAAGATACACAAAAAATCTTAAATAGGGCACATTGTGCTTGAATTTATTCTAATTTTGATGCCTCACGCTCTGCCAAACTCATTACTTTCGATAATACTCACACCATTTCAACAAAAAACGCTCTCCCTCTCCCACTTCAAATCTCCCCATGCGTACCTACGTCTCCTCTCCATTCGCACTCTGCGCTCACCCTCCATAACGAGGGGCCAGAGTGCCGGCGGGTTCCGCCCGCCGGTATGTCCTCACCGGCTCACCGTCCCGCCGGCCGTCTCCCCCTCCCCACTCCCGCGCTCTCCCGCATGCCGCGTATAAAACAAAGGGCCCCGAAGCATATTTGCCTCGGGGCCCGTGAAAAAAGGCGGCGACCTACTCTCCCGCTTGCGCAGTACC
>JAKSLT010000082.1 GCA_024401055.1 Bacteroidaceae bacterium
AGTGGTCGGCCTTGGCGGTGAAGAAGGCATCGCAGACGCCGCGGAAGCGGTCGAAGATTTGCTGGTTCACCTTGCGGGGCGTGAAGCCGATGGTCTTCCACTGTTTCTGGAGCTCCAGAATCTTCTGGGTCTGCTCCTCCCATTCGTTGGCATTCTTGGGAGCCTCGGCGGTCACGGCCTCGGCCTGCTCGCAGAGGGCGGTCTTCTGGGCGAGGTTGGCCTCCTCCTCGGCCTTCAGGGACTCGAAATGAGCCTGATGGGCCTTGTTTACTACGGTAGAAGCGGCCTTGAAGCGGTTCCACACCTCTTCGCGGATTTCCTTGGCCACGGGGCCAATCTCGCGGAACTGGTTGTGGAGATCCTGCAGGGCGCGGAAGGTGGCGATGACGTCTTCTTCCACTTTCTCTGCCAGGGCTTCGGCCTGCTCACACAGGGCGGTCTTGAGTTCGAGGTTCTTCTTGAAGTCGTAGGCGCGGAGTTCGGCGTTGATGCGGAGCATGTCGTAGTACTGCTCGGTGTAGCGCTGATACTCTTTCCAGACAGCGGTGGCCTGCTCTGCGGGCACTTCGCCTATTTCCTTCCACTCTTCGCGCAGTTGCTTCATCCTTTCGTAGCCCTTGTCGGCTGTTTCGGGATTCTCGGCCATCTGCTTGATTTCCTCGATGATGGCCTGCTTGCGGGTCAGGTTCTCCTGCTGCTGCTTGGCGGCCTCTTCGGCGGCGGCGGCACGCAGTTCCTTCACGCGCTGGAGCTGTTCGCGGAAAGCCACTTCCAGAGGATTAACTTCCTCGGCAGCTTCTGCGGGAGCCTCAACGGCCTCTGCATTCTCGGCGGGAACTTCTGCGGGAGCCTCGGTTACTTCTGCGGGGGCCTCTTCTGCGGGGGCCTCGGCCTTGGCGGCCTTACTCTCGTTGAGGAGGCGGTAGAAGGTTGACTTGATGTGTTCGATCTCGGTGCGCTCGGCTTCACCGCCATTGTTGGCAATCTCTGTGATGCGGGCCAGAGCTTCTTCCATAGTTTCCATAGATAGGGAGGGTTTAAGTTAGTAGTTTAGTAGATTCGACAGTTTGGTGCAGGCGTCGTGCGCCGGCTTTCGTTTTGAATTGTAATAATGAGTGTGAGAGGGGGGATTGGGATTGTTAAGAATATTTATTGCGAGAGTTTAGGCAACCGGGCTAAATCCACGTGTTACGGCGGAAGAACCAGTAGAGCACAGCCGTCAGTACGGCACTGAATACGATGACGAGGGGGAAGCCCCACCACGACGCCTCCATGCCGTTGATAAGGTTCATGCCGAAGATACTGGCGACGAGCGTGGGGAACATTAGGATAATGCTCCACGACGTCATCGTTCGCATGGTTGCGCCCATGTTGTTGTTGATGATGGAGGCGTAGGTCTCCATCGTGGAATCAAGAATGTTGGCGTAGATATTGGTAGTCTCTCTGGCCTGGTTCATCTCGATGGTTACGTCCTCGATGAGGTCGGCGTCGAGTTCGTCCACGGGCAGTTTGAACTTCAGGCGGGAAAGCAGGGTCTCGTTGCCACGGATAGAGGTGGCAAAGTAGGTGAGTGAGTCCTGCAGACGGCTGAGGCGCACGAGGTCTTCGTTATCTATGCCGTGGTCGAGGCCGCGCTTGGCATCTTCAATGAGGATGCTGATTTGCTTCAGGCGTTTCAGGTACCACACGGCACTGGAGAGGAACAGCCTGAACACCATATCGACGGAGTCGGTGAAGCCCAGGTTGCGTTTCTGCTGATAGGCCACGAAGTCTATCATCATATTGGTCTCGTAGTTGCACACGGTGATGCACACGCCCTTGTTGAGGATGACGCCGAGCGGCACCGTGGTGTGGGGCGTGCGGCTCTCCACTTCCTTGGTGTAGGGTATGCGCAAGATGATGAGGCTCCAGCCGTCCTCCAGTTCATAGCGTGCCCGCTCGTCCTTGTCTCGTATGTCGTCAAGGAAGTAATCGGGAATATGAAGCTGGTTGAAGAGGAAGTCCTCGTCCTCCGGCGTGGGGCAAGTCACTTGCGCCCAGCAGCCGGGCGTCCATTCCTCCTGCGTGCGCAGGCCGTTGTTGTAGTTCCAGAAGGTGAGCATAATTAAGCCTCTCCTCGTCAAAGCTGCCTTCGGCACTTTGCCACCCCTCCCCGGTGTGGGAGGGGAATTATACCTGACTCGGGATTGAGAGGAGATTGGTTTATATTGGGGTTATATGCTATTATTCGTAAGGTAGTTCCTGATGCGGCTCACCACATCGGGGAGAGCAGTCAGCACTTCTTCATTAGTAAAGCGGATAACGCGGTATCCTAATCTTTCCAAGTCAAGAGTGCGAATGGTGTCGTGTTCTTTTTGTTCAGGCTCCTGATGCACACCGCCGTCAACTTCTATCACCAACTTGCATGCCAGACACGCGAAGTCAGCAATGTAATCCCCTATGGGATGTTGGCGTCGGAATGTCACGCCGAGCCGTTTTGCTCTTATTTCGTTCCAGAGATATTCCTCAGCGAGGGTCATTCGGCTCCTCATTTCCCGCGCTTTGTCCTTCAACAGGCCATACCTGTCGGGATGCGTCGTCTTAATGAAGAGCGTCTCTCTCATTTATTATGTACTATTACCAGCACATTCAACGCCTCCCCGTATTCTCCCCCTCCCACACCGGGGAGGGGTGGCGCGGTGCCGCAGGCAGCCGCGACGGGGAGAGGCCTTAAATTCTCTTCAGTGTCTCAAGCACAAAGTTATAGTACTTGCCTACGCTCTCGATGAGGCAGCGCTCGTCGGGAGTGTGGGGCGAGCGGAGCGTGGGGCCGAAGCTCACCACGTCCATGCCGGGGCAATGGCTTAAGATGACGCTGCATTCCAGGCCGGCGTGGCAAACCTGTACGTGGTTCTCTTCGCCGAACATCTCACGGTAAACTTGCTTCATCAGTTCCACGATGGGGCTCTCGGGCGAGGGCTGCCATGCGGGATAGGCGCCGCTGAGTTCCACCTTCATGCCGGCCATGCTCCAGATAGCCTCCAAAGTGTCGCAGCAAGCCTGGCGCTGCGTGTCGTTGCTCGAGCGTACGAGGATTTTGAAGAAAGCCTTCGTGCTGTCTATCTCCACAATGGCAAGGTTGCTGCTGGTCTCCACGATGCTGGGGAGGTGAGGAATGAAGCGCATCACGCCGTTGTGGCAACCCATCAGGGCATTGACGAGCTGGTCCTGTATTTCCTCGGGCACGAGGGCCTCGGGATCGGTTTCCTCCACGCTTGCGGTCAGTGCGAGGGCCTTTTCCACGTAGCCGTATTCGCTCGTGAACGTCTCGCGCCATTCTCCGTTGATGGTCTCTGCCAGTTCGGCGGCATTTTCAGCGGGCACGCTCAACACTACCTCACAGTGGCGGGGAATGGCATTGCGCATATTGCCGCCGTTCCAGGTGGCGAGGCGGGCCTCAAAGTTTGCAATGGCGTCGCTCACTACGCGGGCCATCAGTTTGTTGGCATTGGCGCGGCCTTCGTTGATTTCAAGTCCGCTATGACCGCCACGCAGGCCGGTCAGCACGACCTTCACGGCCACGTCGCCTTCTTCGGCGGCAGCGGCCTCGTACTGCAGTTCTGCGGTCTGGTTGACGCCGCCGGCGCTGCCGGTCACCATTTCGCCGTGAGTCTCGTTGTCGAGGTTGAGAAGTATCTCGCCCTTCAGCTCACCGTCCTTCATGTGCTCCACGCCGTACATAGTAGTTTCCTCGTCAGCCGTAATGAAGCCTTCCAAGGGACCATGCTCCAGGGTGTCGTCTTCAAAGATGGCCATGATGGTGGCTACGGCCATACCGTCGTCACTGCCGAGGGTGGTATTCTTGGCCTTCACCCATTCGCGGCCTTCCTCGTCGGTCCATATCCAGGTCTCAATGGGGTCGGTCTCAAAGTTGTGGGGACTGTCGGGCGTCTTCTGGGGCACCATATCCATGTGGCCTTGCAGGGTTACCACCTTGCGGTCCTCGCGACCGGGGCTGGCAGCCTTATACATGAGGATGTTGCCGGCTTCGTCCTGATGGGCTTCGATGCCCTTCTGGGCGGCCCAGTCGAGGAGGAATTTCTGTATCTTTTCAAGGTGGCCGCTGGGACGGGGCACCTGTGTCAGGAGATCAAAGTTGCGCCAAATGGCGGCGGGCTGGAGATTACTTATTGCACTCATCTTATATAAATATTAAATTTGCGGCCGCAAAGTTACGCATTTCTGGCTTATTGACAAAACTTTTCGGTTTATTTCTGCCCTTTTACCTTTTATTTTGCGCAATGTACCCTATGCACCGCAAGGAATACCAACCGTCTGCAACGCAAGGAGCTTTACAGGTTTGCACCTCCCCATTACTTATTCCGAAGCGGCAAGCATGCCTTCTTTTCGCCGACTTGCTTGTTGCACAACCTAGGTTGTTTAATGAAAGAGTCGGGACTGGAAACAAATAACGCGGAACTTGCAAAGAGTCCTTGGAGCGCGTGGGTTACTTTAGGGGCTTTATTTTTGTTTTTAGGCCATTTACCGCAGCTGGAAAGCGGGAAACTTGGCGGACAATCACAAAGCTATGACGGCAAGCGCGAGGGATAAACACGCGTCCCTCCCGTTGGAAACTATTTTGACAACACGGGTTTCCACTCAATGGGTGTAACGCGTTAAAAATCCGTAAAAGCGCGGACGCGAGCGCTAAAACAATAATTTTATTTCGTAACTTTGCACCCACAAAACATTTATAATAATAAACAGTTATGCCAAAATTCAAGAGAATCCTCCTCAAGCTCTCCGGCGAGAGCCTCATGGGCGAACAGGGCTACGGAATCGACACCAAGCGCCTGAACGAGTACGCCGCACAAATCAAGGAAATCCACGACCTCGGCGTGGAGATTGGCATCGTTATCGGCGGCGGCAACATATTCCGCGGCCTGCAGGGTGCCGGCAAGGGTTTCGACCGCGTGAAGGGCGACCAGATGGGTATGTGCGCCACCGTCATCAACTCCCTGGCGCTCTCCTCCGCTCTGGGTGCCGCCGGCGTGAAGAGCCGCGTGCTCACGGCCATACGCATGGAGCCCATCGGCGAGTTCTATAACAAGTGGAAAGCCATCGAGGCACTGGAGCATGGCGAGGTGGTCATCATGAGCGCCGGCACAGGGAACCCCTATTTCACCACTGATACAGGTAGCAGCCTGCGAGGCATTGAAATAGAGGCAGATGTGATGCTCAAAGGAACGCGCGTAGATGGTGTCTATACGGCCGACCCCGAGAAGGAGCCCACGGCCACGAAGTTTGCCGACATCTCCTATGACGAAGTGCTCCGCCGCGGCCTCCGCGTGATGGACACCACCGCCACGGCGATGTGCAAGGAGAACAATCTGCCTATCTACGTCTTCAACATGGACCAGCTGGGCAACCTGCGCCGCGTCATTGACGGCGAGGAAATCGGCACCTACGTCCACGCGTAAGCAGTTGACAGTTGACAGTTAATAGTTGACAGTTGACAGTTGACCACTCCGCATATGACAGTCTGTTGTCCGTTGTCTGTTGTCAATTATCCGTTGTCTGTTGTCCATATATATAAAAATGAAAAAGACACTTCTTTTCCTCCTCTTCACCATGGGGGTAGGATTGCATGCGCAGACGGCTCTGACGCTTGACTCCTGCCGCGCTATGGCCTTGCGCAACAATAAGCAACTCGCCATAGCCGCCGCCAACCGCGACAAGGCCTACTGGGAGCACGAAGCCGCACGCACGAACTACCTCCCCAAGATTGAGTTCATGGGCGGCTATATGCGCACCAGCAAGGAACTGAGTATCCTGTCCGATGACCAGAAGAGCAGCCTCAACAATCTGGGCACCAACATTGCCACGCCCCTCGGCCAGCAGCTCAACGGCTTTATGGGCAGCGCCGAGTTCCAGCAGATGGCACAGGCCATTCTCCAGAGCAACCCCGACCTCGCCCCACTCGTTCAGCAACTCCCCGGACAGATGCAGCAGAGCCTCGGACAGGTGGCCGGCGCCCTCAACGGTGTGGGCCAGCAGATTACCGACGCCTTCCGCACCGATTCGCGCAACGTCACCGCCGGCACCGTGCTCTTCACCCAGCCTCTCTACATGGGCGGCAAGATTCGCGCCTACGACAAAATCACCGACTACTCCAAGCAACTGGCTGAAGCCAAGATGAGCGGTGCCTCCCACGAACTCATCCTCGAAGTGGACAAGGCGTACTGGCAAATCGTGAGCCTCGCCAGCAAGAAGCGTCTCGCCCTGCAGTATCGCGACATGCTGCAGAAGCTTGACGACGACATCCTCAAGATGGTCGCACAGGGGGTAGCCACCAAGGCCAACGAGCTCACCGTCAGCGTAAAGCTCAACGAGGCCGAGATGACGCTCACCAAGGTGGAGGACGGTCTCTCCCTGTCACGCATGCTGCTCTGCCAGCTCTGCGGTCTGCCCATCGATTCCCAGCCCACGCTCGATGCCGAGACGCTCGACGACATCCCCACGGACAAGGCCGACGTCACCGCCGCGCCCGAAGAAGCCATGGCCAACCGCTCGGAGATAAAGCAACTCCAACTCGCCTCCGACATTTACCAGCAAAAGGTCAACATTGAACGCGCAGCTTTCCTCCCCTCCCTCGCTCTCACCGGCGGCTACGGTTTCTCCAACCCCGCCCTTACCCACGGCTTTGAGAACCGCTTCCGCGGCATGTGGAACGTAGGCGTAGTGCTCAAGGTGCCCGTATGGAACTGGCTGGAAGGCCGCGACAAGGTGCGCGCCGCCAAGGCCGAGGCTCTCACCTATCAGTATCAGCTCGACGAGGCCCGCGAGAAGATTGAGTTGCAAGTCAACCAGCAGACCTTCCGCGTGAACGAAGCCAACCGCAAGTACGAGCTCTGTCTCCGCAACCTTGAGAAGGCCCAGGAGAACCTCCGCGCTGCCCAGGTGGGCCATAAAGAGGGCGTCGTGACCACCTCCGACCTTCTCGCCGCACAGACCGCCTGGCTCTCCGCCATGAGCGACAAGACCGACGCCCAGGTGGACATACAACTCACCCGCGCCACCCTCAACAATATTTTAGGTAAATAATTCCCACAAGCTAATCACCCCCCCCTCAAGCGTAGGGCCATGCTTGGCCCGTAGCCCCCGTAGCCCCCAATAATTATGGACAAGAAAATCCCCAATCTTCTCCCCGCCCTCATCCTCCTCTCACTTGTCGTAGCCATCAGCGCCATCTTCGGCTACATTTCCTTCCAGGACGAGGACACCACTCTCCAAGGCCAGAGCGAAGTGACCGAATACCGCGTCAGCAGCAAAGTGCCCGGCCGCATAGCCCGCATCCTCGTGGAGGAGGGCCAGTTCGTCCATGCCGGCGACACCCTCGCTCTCCTTGATGCCCCCGACGTGGAGGCGAAACTCACTCAAGCCCAGGCCGCCGAAGCCGGCGCCGCAGCCCAGAGCCTCAAGGCCGACAAGGGAGCCCGCGAAGAACAGATTCGCGGCGCCTTTGAACTCTGGCAGAAAGCCAAAGTCGGCGTTGAAGTGATGGAAAAGAGTTATCAGCGCTCCAAGAACCTCTACGACGAAGGCGTCATCACTGCCCAAAAGTACGACGAGGTGAAGGCGCAATATGAAGCCGCACAAGCCGACGAGCGCGCCGCCAAGAGCCAGTACGACATGGCCAAGAACGGCGCGCAGGCCGAGGACCGTGCCGCTGCCCGCAGCGTAGTGACCCGCGCCCAAGGCGCCGTCAGCGAAGTAAACAGCTACCTCAAGGAGACCGTGCTGATTGCCAGCGAGGACGGCGAGGTGACGCAGATTTACCCCAGCGTGGGCGAACTCGTAGGCACCGGCGCTCCCATCATGAGCATTGCCAAGACGGCCGACATGTGGATTACCTTCAACGTCCGCGAGGACCGTCTCAAAGAGTTTGAGATGGGCCAGGTCTTCAAGGCCAAGGTTCCCGCCCTCGACACCACTGCCGAGTTCAAGGTCTATGCCATGCGCGACCTCGGCTCCTATGCTGCCTGGAAGGCCACCAAGGCCTACGGTCAGTTCGACATGAAGACCTTCGAGGTGAAGGCCCGTCCCGTCAAGCCCGTCAAGAACTTGCGACCGGGCATGAGTATTATTAAATAAAGATGAAGCCTCACCCCGTCGAAGCCACTTGGTGCTCCGCCACCCCTCCCGGGAGGGGGATATACTCCTAAAGGATCACAACCTCATAATCTCAATAATGTACTCGCTACTCCCAACCTTCAGGGCTATCTTCCCCTCCCTATTCGGGGAGGGGTGGCGCGGTGCCGTAGGCAACCGCGACGGGGTGAGGCTTTAGTTTAGTTTATGTTCCACACCTTTCTCCGCGTCCTATTCACTCCCCTTCGCGCCCTCTACCATTGGCTACTGGGCGAAGGCTTCCAGAGCCGCAAGAGCGGTTCCGGCAAGACGCGTCTCATCATACGCCGCGAACTCTACGGCCTCACCCATGAGCCACTCATGTGGTTCTGCATGATTGTGGCGCCGCTCTTCTGCGTATTCTTTTTCACCACGATGATGGAGGAAGGCCTGCCCGAGAACCTGCCCCTCGGCATCGTGGACCTCGACAACAGCACCACCTCCCGCAGCCTCCAGCGCAACCTCGACGCCTTCCAGATGGTGGACGTCAAGGACGAGTACCCCAACATCACGGAGGCCCGCAAAGCCATGCAGCGCGGCGAGATATACGGGTTCTACTACATTCCCAAAGGTCTGCAGCGCAAGGCCAACCGCCAGGAGCAGCCCACCGTGTCGTTCTACATGAACTACTCCTTCCTCGTGGCCGGTTCGCTGCTCTATAAGGACCAGCGCATCATGTCGGAGCTCGCTTCGGGTGCCGCCGTCCGCACCGCCCTCTTTGCCCGCGGTGCCACCAACGACCAGGCGATGGCCTACATCCAACCTATCGTCATCGACTCCCACCCCATCAGCAATCCGGGCCTCAACTACAACGTCTATCTCTCCAACACCCTCATACCGGGCATGCTCATGCTCTTCATCTTCATGGTGACGGTCTATTCCATCGGTATGGAGATAAAGCGCGGCACCGCCGACGAACTCATGCGCCTGGCCGACGGCAACATCATCCGCGCCATCGCCGGCAAACTTTTCCCCCAGCTCGTCATCTGGTTCACCGTGGGCACCATTATGATTGTGTGGTTCTACGAGATTCTACGTTTCCCCTGCCTTTGCGGCATGCCCATCATGTGGGCCGTCATGACGCTCTTCATCATTGCCTCGCAGGCCATGGGCGTATTTATGTTCTCCGCGCTCCCCACGCCGCGCATGGGTCTTTCCTTCGCCTGTCTCTGGGGCGTACTCTCCTTCAGCATCTGCGGCATGAGTTACCCCGTCATGGCCATGCCCGCACCGCTCCAGGCCCTTGCGTGGCTCTTCCCCCTGCGCCATTATTTCATGCTCTACGTCAACTGCGCCCTCGACGGCTACCCCATGCTCAACGCTTGGCCCCACATCGCCATGCTCATCTTCTTCGTAGCCGCAGCACTCATTATGACGCCGCGCCTCAAACACGCCTTCCTCCACTATGCGTACGAAGCTTAACCTC
>JAKSLT010000083.1 GCA_024401055.1 Bacteroidaceae bacterium
TGCCGAGTACGAGTGAAATTCGCGCTTAGTCGGCATTTAGTTGCGGAAATTGGGAAGAAATTTTAGTCCACGCTTTAGTAATTAACTATAATTCAGCGCTTTGCTAACTTTCGCAGGAATCGCGTGTAGCCAATCGACTTACACTTCGCTCGCGAATATCGCGCTGTACGAGCACATAAATTGTAAAAAATTTTGACAAAAGTTTTGCCTGCGGCGCTACATAAATTAGGAAAAAATCTTTCAAAAATTTTTGGCGCGGGAGCCCTGAAAAGGCGACCTCAGAGGGCGGCCGTCATTCTGCGTCTTCGACGATGTTGCGGAAATAGAAGCTCCATTTTTCGTAGGCGGCGCGGCAGCCGGCGGGGATGTGGAGCGTGGCGTTCAGGCGCCCCTCGGGCCATGCACCGGAGCCGAGGGACTGGGGCTCACGGGCGAGGTCGGTAATTTCCTTGAGACCGGTGCAGCCGCTGAAAGCCAGATATTTGATGTTCTTCACCGTGGAGGGGATGGTGACGGTGGAGAGCGAACTGCACTCGCTGAAGCATTGGTTGGGGATGACGGTGAGGCCTTCGCCAAGCTCTATGCTGACGAGACCGCTACCCTTGAAGGCACCCTTGCCGAGGGTGGCGCCGCCGGGGACGGTGACGGTCTTGAGGCGCGTGCAACCCTTGAAGGCTTCGTCACCGATTTCGTTGATGGTGGGCGGGATGACAACGGACTGGAGATTGGTGTGGTCGAGGAAGGTGGCGGTGTAGATGGCCGTGACGGTGTAGGGGATATTGCGGATTTGGATGACCTCGGGGATAATCACGGTCTTCGCGTCCTTGCGGCAGTCGGTGACGACGACGCAGTGGCCCAACTCGCTGTTGTAGGGGGAATAGGAGAGCGGGTCTTTGGTTTCGGCGTCGTCGGCAAGGTCGGCGCAGGCAAAGAAGAGGGGGAGGATGAGGAGAAAATGGATAAAACGCTTCATGAGCAGTGGATGGTTAAGTATTATATCTTGATGATTGTTTTTTAATTCTCTTCCGGTTGTATGGCGGAGACGAAACGGGGACGTCCGAAGCAGTCGGGGTGGACGGTGGGGGCGAGCAGACCGTATGAGGCGAAGAGGCGGGCAACGTCGTCGGTGAGGGCAGTGTTGCACTCCACGATGAGGGCGCCTCCGGGCTGTAGCCGCTCCCGGGCCAGGCGGGCGAGGGGGCGATAGAAGAGGAGTGGGTCGTCGTCGGGCACGAAGAGCGCAAGGTGGGGCTCGTGGCGGAGAACGTGGGGCTGCATCCCTGTGCGCTCGCTGTCGAGGACGTAGGGGGGATTGGAGACTATTACCTCCTCTGCCCTGCGGGCATCTCCCTCCTCGGGGGACGCCCCGTGGGCGGTGGGCCACTCGTGCTCGTCAAGGAGGTTGAGTTGGCGGACGGTGATATTGAGATTGTGGAGGGCGAAGTTCTCGCGGGCGAGGGCGAGAGCCTCGGGGGATACGTCCCAGGCTTCCACGCAGGCCTCGGGAAACCGGTGCTTGAGCGCGAGGGCTATACATCCGCTGCCGGTGCATACGTCGAGGACGTGGGCAGGAGCCGGGCAGACCTGGCGCACGAGTTCCACGAGCCCTTCCGTCTCGGGGCGGGGGATGAGGGCGCGCGTGTCGGTGTGGAGGGTGAGGCCGCAGAAGGTGGTGTGGCCGAGAACGTACTGCACGGGCTCGCCGGCCTGGAGGCGGGAGAGTAGGGTGGGGGCCCAGTTGCTGACGGGGTGGCCGAGGAGAATGTCGGTCATCGAGACGTGGCAATGCTCTTCCAGCACGAGGCGTGCTATGGCGCGGGCCTCAGCCTCTCCGTAGAGGGGGGCGAGAGTAGCGGCAATGCGGGAATAGAGTTCCCCGCCGTCTTCCCCGAGGGAGGAAGGCCGTGAGCACGTGGAGGGAATGGGCTGTTGGGACATTAAAGGGAAAATAAATAACGGCTATGGGGATTGCGGCCCCGACGGGGAGGGGAGGTGTCGGCGATGACAGCCGCAGACAGTTAAGAGCCTCAGGCGTGGCACAGCAGATGGTAGGGACAGAGGGCGCAGGTGTCGGTCTGCGGCGTGAAGGGCTTGGCCGGGTCGAGAATGTCGCTGATGACCTGCCGGAGGCCTTCGGAGTAGGCGTCGGCAAGGGGGGCGAAGTCGGTGAGGGGAGCGGAGCCCACCTTGATGAGAGGCTCCTCAATCTTGTGGTTGAGGAAATAAAGGGCCGGGGCTACGGGCTTCTGTGAAGGGAGGAGCACGCGGCTATAGAGGAATGTCTGGAGAAGGTAATGGGGACGGTTGGGAGCCGGGGTGAAGAGGGGCGAGAGGTCATTGGAATCCTTGAGGGACTCGGGGCGTCCGCCCGTCTTGTAATCCACTACGCGGAGGGTGGGGCGGCCGTTGATGACGACTTCATCGAGGCGGTCGATCATGCCGCCGAGGCTTACGGTGTGGCGGGCGCCGTCGGGGGTGGTGACGCTGATGTCCTGCCGGCGCTCCTCTTCGAGGGCGTGGATGATGATGGAGCCGTCCTTGGCGAGGGTGAGGTCGTAGTCGAGAAGGCGCTGGACGTAGTGGGCGAGGACTTCGGCGATGACGCCGTTGTAGTCAACGGGCGCCTCAAGGAGCGAGAAGGACTCGCGGATGAGGCGGGAGGTGAGGGCGGTGTCCTTCTTGGCGCTCTCTATGTCGGCGGCGGTGATGGGCATCGTGCGGTGGCGCGAGAGGTAATCGTAGAGGAGTTCGGCCACTTTGTGGAAGAGGGAACCGAAGGTGTTCTCGGCGATGATGTCGGCGGGGTCGTCGGGCTTGCGGAGACGCTGGATGCGCTGGTAGTAGAACTTGAGGGGGCACTCGATGTAAGTGTTGATGGCTGAAGGCGAGAGCTTCGTGAGCGAGGCCAGCATCTCGGGCGTCTTGGCGACGGGCTCGGGGCCGCGGTGGGGAATGGCGGGCATGCTGCCGAGGGTGAGGTGGCGTATGGGGAGAGCGCTCTCTATCATGAGCTGGGACATGAAACGCGACATCTCGCCCGTGCTGGAACCGTCGGCGCTGCTGTTGTAGATGCAGCGCACGTGGTGGGCGCGCTGGATGAGGCGGTAGAAGTGGTAGGCCGAGACGGCCGTGCGGTGATTGACGACGGTGAGGCCGAAGGCGCGGCGGATGTTGTAGGGGATGAAGGAGTTGTCGGCACTTGCGCGAGGGAGCACCTTCTCGTTGGCGGAGAGGATGAGGACGTTGTCGAAGTCGAGGCAGCGCGTCTCTAGGATGCCCATGACCTGCAGTCCTATGGCAGGCTCGCCCTCGAAGGGTATAGAAGTCTGGCGGAGAGTGTAGCGCAGGAGCTTGTGGAGCGTGGTGAGGCTGAGGCCTTGGAGCGTGCCGGACTCAAGGAGATTGAGGAAACGGCCGATGGTGGTGAATGTGTGGTACCAGGCCTCGGTGTTGAGGAGCTGGGCGAAGTCGTCGGCATCGGCCTGCTGGCGTGAGGCTTCCTTCTCCACTTGCGCGCGGAGGGCGGTGAGGAGGGCGGCGGGGTCGGTCTCCTTGGCCGTGGCGAAGAACTTCTCGACGAAGGCAAAGGGCTGTGTGTGGCCCAAAGGGTAACCTTTGGTGATGTTGACGTCCTTAACGTCGTCGGGCATGGCGTGGAGCACGGGGAGTAGGAGTCCCTCGGAGGCCAGCACGACGGCCGTGCGGGTGGGGTCGGAGCCGAGATGCTGCTTCACCCACTGCGTGACGGAGCGTGCCTGGGCGTTCTCGGTGGGAGCGCAGGCAAACTCTACGGACTGAATGTTGCGGAGGTTGTCGAAGCACTTTTCGTCAAGGAGGTTGGGAAATTCGCGGAGGTTGTCGCGGAGGAAGAGCCCGGCCTCGTTGGCAGGAGTGAGGTAGTAGGCGTCGTAGTCCCAATAGAAAAGGGCACGGTGCTGGCGCTGCAACTGCTGGAGGAGCGCCCGCTCCACTCCGGTGAGGGCGTTGTGGCCCACGAAGACGAAAGTGCCCTCGGCCTTCTCGGCCAGCCCCTGACGCACGACGTCGCGGAAGATGGCTCCCTCGTAGGCCAGGCCTTCGGCGCGCAACTCGTCGTTGAGACGCCGGTAGATGGCGTGCATGTTCTGCCAGAGCGTGAGGAAGCGCTGGCGCAACTCCGATGTGGTTGCCAGGGAGAAGTCGTGGAAGAAGTCTTGCAGCACCTTCTGCTGGTCGGGGGTGAGATAGTCGAGCGACTCCAGTTCCCGAAGGTCGGCAACGTTGGTGAAGAGCTGCCGCACGGCATCGTCGCTCTTGTAGGCCAGCTGCTTGTCGATGTCGTCGAAGTCGGCGAGAAGACGTTCGCCCCATCCGTAGAAGCGGTCGAGGGACGTGTCGGCGTCGTGCGTGGTGGCGACGTAGTGGCGGTAGATACGGCAGACGGTGTCGATGGGGTCGTTCACCTTGAGGGGCGAGAGGTCGGCGAAGAGCTCGCTTATGGTGAGATAGCGCGGGGCCCAGAGCGCCTTCTGGCCGGCGGCCTCATAGAGATGCCCGTTGAAAAACACACTGGCGCGGCGAGAGGGAAACACCACCGTGACGTTGCGGAGGTCGCCCCCCATACGAGTGTAGAGGTCTTTAGCTACGAGTTTGAGGAATTGCATAATTTATCGGGTGAGGCTACATACCTCATTTCTGTAAACGTACCAGAGGAAACCCTCCACATGGGGGAATCCCATCTCGCGGAGGAGCTGACAATAATAGTTCACCTGATCGATGTGGCTGGCGTCGGGACGGGCAAACTTGAAGTCGATGACGAGGGTGCGCTGGCCGTCGGTGAGGATACGGTCGGGGCGGCGCGTGGTGAAGAGCGGGCGGTCAGGGTGGGGGCAGATGATGGCCTGCTCGTTGATGACCTGCCAGCGCGGAGAGAACCAGTCGCGGGTCTTGGGGCTGGCGATGCGCATGGTGAGGAAGGGACGCTGTTTCTCTATCCACGCGGCGTCAATGAGCCCCTCGCGGCGCACGGCCTCAAGGGCGGGGAGAATGTCCTCCGGCGTCTTGATGCGTGAGAGGACTTCGTGGAGGAGAATACCCTCTTGAATGTATGAGTTTCCTCCCTCGGCGCCATGCGCCACCTTCTCCTCCCCATGAGAAGGGAGGGGCTCCGATGGTGCGGAGAGGGCATTAAGGAACTCCATAGCCTTGCTGCTCTGGCGGAAGTGGGGGTGCAGCTTGTTGGAAGAGAAAGGCACATGCTCTTCTTCGCGCTTGAATTCAAAGGGGTTGTAGTCCTTCTTGCGCTCCGTGCGCTCCGTCTTTATGAGGGGCATGTCGCCATAGACATAGGTGACGTCGGCCGGCTTCTTGTCCTCACCGGGTATCTCTTCCACGCTGGCGGCACGAGTGGCGTCGTCGCCCTGCAAGGAAGAGAGCGTTCCCGCGAGAACGCCGGCTGCCGTCTGCTGAGAGCCAGAGGAGGTGTTGCCCCACACGAGGAGATTCTGCTGTGCGCGGGTGAAAGCCACGTAGAGGAGGTTGAGGTTCTCAATGCGCTGTGCGGTGTGCTCGGCGGCGTAGGCGTCGGCGTAGATGCTTTTCTTCATGAGGCCGCGCTGCGGTATGGGAAGCACGGGGAGGCGGGAGATGGGGTCGCCCTGCGTCTTGCACCACAGGATGCTGCCTTGATGGTCGCGCTCAATGGGCCAGTTGCAGAAGGGGATGAGCACCGTGTGGAAGGCCAAGCCCTTCGACTTGTGGATGGTCATGATGCGTATGCCCTCCACTTCGCCGCCGGGGATGCTCTTGTCGGCCAGGGCACCTTCCCAGTAACGTATGAAGTCGTAAATAGAGGAGGGATTCTCCTCCAGATATTCCAACACCTGGTCGAGGAAGAAGAAGAGGAAAGGTGCCTCGCCGTCCTCTTCGCCGAGGTTGAAGAGCTCCACGATGCGCTCGCAGAGTTCGTAGAGCGGCATGCGCACGAGTTCCGTCCGCATGGCGGTGAACTCTTCGGGTATGCCGCCGCTCTGCTGCAGATAGGTGAGGGAAATGTTGTCCTTGTCCTTCTTTCCCATGTCGCGGAGATAGCGCAGGGCGGCCATAAGGCGTTGCAGGGCGCGGCTGCTCTTCAGGTGGAAAGCCTCACTGCTGACGAGGGGGATGTCCTTGTGGTGCTGGCGGAAATGGTCGATGAGCTCGCTGGCGTCGTCGTTGCCGCGCAGCAGGATGGTCATCTGGCGGAGTTCGGTGCCCTGCACCTCGCGCAACAGATGTATCTGCTCCGCCAGGTCTTCATACACCTCTTTATTATTCAGCCGCACGCGCACGTAGCCGCCCTTGCGGTGGTTGGGCTTCTGGCTGGCGTCGTCGGGCCATTCCGTCTGGAGCACGTCGGGCGCTGCTGTGAAGAGCGCGTTGTTGAAGCGCACCACCTCCTCGGCGCTGCGGAAGTTGGTGTCGAGGTTGTGGGTGGTCTCTGCGTTGGCGGCGGAGAGTTCGTTGAGTTTCTGCCAGTCGCCGCCGCGCCAGCGGTAGATGGCCTGCTTCACGTCGCCCACGAGGAGGCATTCGTGGCCCTGTGCCGTGGTGTTGATGAGAAGTTTTTCGAAGTTGCCCCACTGCAAGGGGCTCGTGTCCTGAAACTCGTCTATCATGACGTGTTCGAAACGGTTGCCGGCACGCTCCATCACGAAGGGAGCGTCGCCGCCGCCGAGCTTGGAGAAGAGTATGGGCGTCTTGGCCAGCATGAAGTGGTTCTCCTCATCGTTGATGACGTCCACCTCCTGCGCTATCTCGCCCAGAAGGCGCAGTTTGTTGATGTTGGTGCGGCTCAGCATGAGGCTGTTCACTATCACTTCGGCCTCCTTGCGCTTCTCCTCGTATTCCAGCAGGGCTTCGGCTATGTCGCCGCCCTTGTCGATGTATTTCTGAATGCTTGTGCTGGCCTCCTTGCTGAGGTCGCTGGCGAGAGCCTGGCGCACGTAGGGCCAGTACCATCTGAAGCCGTTGCCGCCGAACACTTCCCGGTAGTTGGCCTCGATGTCGTCGCCGTGGCCGCCGGCCTCCATAATCCGGGCGTGCAGCCCTTCGGCCAGACGCTTCATCTCTGCCGTCTGGGCCTGTTCCAGTTCGCGCAGGTCTTTCTCATACTGGCGCAGCATCTTGCTGTCGCCGAGTTTTTCGCGCAACTCGTCCTCGTTGGCCGTGTAGGCATCGGAGAAAAGCTGGCGGGCGAAATTCTTGAGGTCGTCGGTGATGCGCCAGCTGCGGTCGTCGGCGATGAGGTCGCTGATGAACTCCGACACCCATTTGCGCAGGGTCCTGTCGCGCTTCATCTCCGGCGAGTCGTTGACCGACGGCGTTTCCGGTAGTCGGGCTATGCGCTGCATGATGGCATCCACGGCGCGCCCTATCACCTCCTGGTCGTTGATTTCCACTCGGAAGTTGGCCGCCAGCCCCAGCTCGTGTGCCAGGTTGGCCAGCAGACTCTGGAAGAAAGAATCTATGGTCTGCACGGCGAAGTGGTCGTAGTCGTGCACCAGTTGCGAGAGCCTTTCTTCTGCCCGTTTGCGTAGCAGCGTGAGGCCCAATTGCTGCGTGGCGGGGTCAAGGTGCTTCCACACCTCGCACAGGAAATCGTCATCGGGGTCGGTGCCGTGTGCTATGCCGTAGAGCTGTTGGAGGATGCGCTCCTTCATTTCGCCCGTGGCCTTGTTGGTGAAGGTCACGGCCAACAGCCGCGTGTGGGCCATATCCTCCCCCGAGAGGAGGAAGGCCGTGTATTTCGCGGCGAGAGTAAACGTTTTCCCGCTGCCGGCAGAGGCTTTGTAGATTGTGAGGAAAGACTTGTTTTTCACTTTTCTCTCTTCGTTTTTTATGTCTTTTGCAATATAGTGAATGCAAAATTACAACAAATTATCGAAGTAACCTAAAAAAAATACGTATAATTACTCTGCTTCATATATTTTTAGTAATTTTGCGCTCGGTTTTTACGACCATCAAATCACATTATTAACCCTTTAACCCCGGCAAGCGCACAATTGTGGCGCGGGATGCGGCTTCGCCTCTTCTCTCGCTAGTGTGGCTACCAACACCTTTTATTTTTATTATGGCAGATTTCAAGAACGTCGCTCCTCTCGCAGATTTCGATTGGAACGCATTTGAAAACGGCACCACCGTGGCAGAAAGCCGCGAAGAACTCACCAAGGCTTATGACGAAACCCTCGGCCGCGTCAACGACCACGAAGTTGTTGAAGGCAAAGTAATGAGCCTCAACAAGCGCGAAGTAGTCGTAAACATCGGCTACAAGAGCGACGGTATCATTCCCCGCAGTGAGTTCAGCTATAACCCCGAACTCGCCGTTGGCGACACCGTAGAGGTTTACGTAGAAAATCAGGAAGACAAGAAGGGCCAGCTCCTTCTTTCCCACAAAAAGGCACGCGCCAGCAAGAGCTGGGATCGCGTCAACGCCGCCCTCGAAGCCAAGGAAATCGTCAAGGGCTTCATCAAGTGCCGCACCAAGGGTGGCATGATTGTCGATGTGTTCGGCATCGAGGCCTTCCTCCCCGGCAGCCAGATCGACGTCAAGCCTATCCGCGACTACGACGTATTCGTAGGCAAGACCATGGAGTTCCAGATTGTCAAGATCAATCAGGACTATCGCAACGTCGTTGTTAGCCACAAGGCTCTCATCGAGGCCGAGCTCGAGCAGCAGCGCGCCGAAATCATCTCTCGCCTCCAGAAGGGTCAGGTGCTCGAAGGCACCGTCAAGAACATTACCTCCTACGGTGTGTTCATCGACCTCGGCGGCGTGGACGGTCTCATCCATATCACCGACCTCAGCTGGGGCCGCGTGACCCGTCCCGACGAAATCGTCACCCTCG
>JAKSLT010000084.1 GCA_024401055.1 Bacteroidaceae bacterium
GTCAGTGTTTTACTAACTTTCGCGAGAATCGCGTGTAGCCAATCGACTTACACTTTGCTCGCGAATATCGCACTGTACGAGCACATAAATTGTAAAAAATTTTGACAAAAGGGTCGCCTGCGGCGCTACATAAATTAGGAAAAAATTTATCAAAAATTTTAGGTGCGTGAGCCCTAATTGGGAAAAAATTAGGAACGAATTGTTTACCCCGTCTGCTTCGCGCGTCCGTGCCCGGCGGATACAGCGCGGTTTTCAAGGTGCATAGGCCAGAAAGAGGGAGACGAAAGAAAAAACGCTGCCCCCTTCGCGGAAATTAAGGCTAAAACTTTGGCCATGTAATTATAATTTGTTAACTTTGTCGCGCATATAAGAAAAACATACGCGCATATAAGAAAAACAAATATGGACAACAACCTTACTCCTGAGAAGCCCTACGTCATCGGTCTTGACATGGGCGGCACCAATTCCGTGTTTGGCATCGTGGACAGCCGCGGTACCATCAAGTCTCAAACCGTTATCAGCACCAAGGCCTATCCCGACGTGAACGACTACGTGCACGCCGCCGTGGAAGCCCTCCAGCCTGCCCTCGACGCCGTGGGCGGCATTGAGAAGGTGCGCGGCATGGGCATCGGTGCCCCCAACGGCAACTACTATACGGGCAACATCGAGAACGCCGCCAACCTCCTGTGGAAAGGCATCGTGCCCATCGCCGAACTCTTCAGCAAGGCCCTCGGCATCCCCTGCCACGTGACGAACGACGCCAACGCCGCCGCCATGGGCGAGATGACCTACGGCGTGGCCCGCGGCATGAAGAATTTCATCATGATAACTCTCGGCACGGGCGTAGGCAGCGGCATCGTGTGCGACGGTAAGGTGGTATATGGCTCCGACGGCTTTGCCGGCGAACTGGGCCACGTCATCGTGGACCACACGCCCGAGGCTCGCACCTGCGGTTGCGGCCGCAAGGGCTGCCTGGAGACCTACTGCTCCGCCACCGGCGTGGCCCGCACGGCCCGCGAGGTGATGGCCAAGAGCACCGTGGAGAGCAAGCTCCGCAGTCTCGCCCCCGAGAAGATTACGTCCTACGACGTCTTCTGCGCCGCAGAAGAGGGCGACGAGGTGGCCAAGGAAATCTTCGAGCGCACGGGCTACATCCTCGGCGCCGCCTGCGCCGACTTCGCAGCCTTCAACTCTCCCGAGGCCTTCGTCTTCTTCGGCGGTCTCACCAAGGCCGGCCACTGGATTATGGACCCCATCCGCCGCGGCTACGAGGAGAACGTCCTCTTCCTCTATCGCGGCAAGGCCAAGCTCCTCGTCAGTGCCCTCAACGGCAGCGAAGCCGCCGTGCTGGGTGCAAGCGCGCTGGGGTGGGAATAATCAACCTCACCCCACAGCCCCTCTCCGTCGCGGCCACTGCGTGCCGCGCCACCCCTCCCCCATAGGGAGGGGGATAAACCTCTAAAGGTCGCATGCAAATGAGGCTTGCAACCCATAGAACTCCAGAACTTAATTATTAGTTATTACCCAAATGTCCTCCTGTCCCTTGAATACTACCTTTAGCGGTATCTTGACTACCTTTAGCGGTATCTTGACTACCTTTAGCGGTATCTTCCCCTCCCTATGGGGGAGGGGTGGCGCGGCACGCAGTGGCCGCGACGGAGAGGGGCTGTGTGTGAGGCTTTTATTCTCATGATAACCATCTCTTCCGTCTTCATCCTTCTCGGCTCGCTGGCCATGTTCATGTACGGCATGAAGATTATGTCGGAAGGCTTGCAGAAGGTTGCCGGCCCGCAATTGCGCCACGCTCTCGGAGCCATGACGACCAACCGCTTCACCGGCCTCATGACCGGCGCCTTCGTCACAGCCGCCATTCAGTCCAGTACCGCCACGACGGTGATGACCGTCAGCTTCGTCAGCGCCGGCCTCCTTACGCTCTCGCAGGCCATCAGCGTGGTGATGGGCGCCAACATCGGCACCACCATGACGGCGTGGATTATGTCTGCGGGCTTCGGCTTCAATATGAGAAGCGTCATCTATCCCGCCTTCCTGCTCGGCATCATCCTCATCTTCTCAAAGAAAAACGGAAGGAAGAACACGGGTGAACTCGTCTTCGGCGTCAGTTTCCTGCTCCTCGGCCTCACCACGCTGAAGGAGAACGCCGAAGCCATGAACCTCGGCGGCAATGCTGCCGTGCTCAGCTTCTTCCAGTCGCTGGGCGGCCACGGCTTCCTGTCGTACCTCATCTTCCTCTTCCTCGGCGGCCTCCTCACCTTCTGCGTGCAGAGCTCCGCCGCCATCATGGCCATCACCATGATACTCTGCTCCACCGGCGCACTGCCACTGGACCAGGGCATAGCCCTCGTGATGGGCGAGAACATCGGTACCACCATCACTTCCAACATCGCCGCCCTCACCGGCAACCGGCAGGCACGCTGCGCCGCCATGGCCCACCTCGTGTTCAACGTCTTCGGCGTAATCTGGGTGCTCTGCATCTTCAAGCCCTTCGTCAATATGGTGTGCGGCTTCGTGGGAATGGACTTCAACCATCCCAAGGCCGAGCTCCTGCCCGTGTGCCTCGCAGCGTTCCATACCGGCTTCAACGTCTGCAACGTCTGCCTGCTCATCTGGTTCATCAAGCCCCTTGAGAAACTCGTCACCCGCATCGTCAACGCCATCAGTGCCAAGGCTCCCGCCAACGATGAGGACGACTTCCGCCTGCGCTTCATCAGCGGCGGCATACTCTCCACGGCAGAAATGAGCATCATGGAGGCCCGCAAGGAAATCAACCACTTCGCCGAGCGCACAAACCGCATGTTCGGCATGGTGCGCGAGCTCACCGCCACGGAGGACGGCGAGGCCTTCAACAAACTCTACGCGCGCATCGAGAAATACGAAGGCATCTCCGACAATATGGAGATGGAAATCGCCAAGTACCTCAACGCCGTCAGCGACGGCCGCCTCTCCTCCGAGACGAAGGACAAGATTCGCGCCATGCTGCGTGAGGTCAGCGAGATAGAGAGTATCGGCGACAGCTGCTTCAACCTGGCGCGCAGCATCTCCCACAAGCGCCTGTCGAAGCAGAAGTTCACCGACGAGCAACAGCAGCACCTCATGCACATGTTCGACCTCGCCGCCGCCGCCCTCAACCAGATGATGAAGATACTGCAGACCGGCAACCACAACGATGCCATGGCAGGCTTCAACCTGGAGGTGGAGATGAACAACTACCGCCGCGACCTGAAGATAAACAACGTCAGCGACATCGCCGACGGCCTCTACTCCTATCAGGCCGGCGTGTTCTATATGGATATGGTCAACGAGTGCGAGAAACTCGGCGACTACGCCGTCAACATCATCGAGGCCCGCACCGGACTGAAGGAACCGAAAGAATTCTAAACCATAACACACATATTATTAACATCAAAAACAATGAAAAACGTTACACATCTCTTCAGGGTTCTAACCCTGTGCCTCGTGACGCTGGTAAGTAGCGGCGCGTGGGCAACAGTTCAGACCTATCAGAAGGTAACTTCTGCACCTACTGATTGGAGTGGCGAGTACCTCATCGTGTATGAGGCTGGTAATTGTGCAATGAATGGTAGTTTGACTGCGCTTGACGCCGTCAGCAACACCCAGGCTGTTACCATTAAGGACAATGCCATTTCTCTGGACGACTCTTACTCCTTCACAATCGCTCCGATGGATGGAGGCTATTCAATTCAGGCCAACAGCGGCAAGTACATGGGCAATGCTTCAAATTCAAACGCATTGACATCTTCTGACAATGCTTTGGCAAACACCTTGTCGCTCACTGCCGACGGTGATGTCCTGATCGTAAGCAGTGGTGGTGCCTATCTGCGCTATAATAAAACTTCTGGCCAGACGAGATTTAGATATTACAAGTCTTCTTCTTACTCCAACCAGCAGGCTATCCATCTTTATAAGAAAGCAAGCACCACACCTCCCACCGACGTGCTGAAAAGCCTTACCGTTTCCGGCACTCCTACCAAGATGACCTACGAGGCTGGCGAAGAATTTGACCCCGCAGGCCTGACCGTTACGGGTACCTATTCCGAGAGTGGCAACAAAACTGTCACCAACGGCATTACGTGGACTATTACTCCCGAAACTCTTACCGTCGGCACCACTTCCGTCAGCGTTGTGGCCAAGGTTGGTGATGTTGAAAGCTCCGCATACACTGTGAACGGCGTGACCGTTATTGCTCCCAAGACTCTCACCTCCATCGCCATTTCCGGCACTCCCACTAAGATGGAATATCAAGTAGGTGATGCCTTCAATCCCGCAGGTCTCGTGGTTACTGGCACGTACAGCGATAGCAGCAAGGAAGAAATCACCGACGGTATTGAGTGGATCATTACTCCTTCTACTTTTGCTGAGGTTGACGTCGCTGCTTCCGTCCTCGTTGTGGCCAAGGTCGGTGATATTGAAAGCTCCCCATACATGGCAACCGGGCTGATTGTAAAGGAAAAAACTACTCCGAGCGCACTTGTCGTTGACTTCGAAAACGCATTGAATACTTATACTGACTGGGTGTTTACAAATGCAGAGCAAGGTACAACCACAATCACTGCTCATGGTGGTACTTATTACGGCACGACGGGTGGTAAGACTACGGCTTCCATTCAGACTAAAGATATTATAGCTGCCCCCCAGAGCTTCACTTGCTATATATCCAAGCAGTCCACTAATACCGCTGCTTGTACTTGGAGCATTCAGGTTTCTTCTGACGGCGACAACTGGACGGATGTTGCTACCACTGATGCTAAAGCAATGAACAAGGGTGTCTGGGTAGAGTTCTCTGCCGACCTTTCTTCTTATGCTAATGTTTACGTGCGTATTTACTACAGCGGCACCACTGCTGTTCGCAACATTGACGACATTACCCTTACAATGGGCAAGGCTTCTTCCGACCCCTCCATCTCCGCCAGCAACGTGGACATCGCAGCTGATGCCACCTCCGGCGAGATTGCTTATACCATCAATAACCCCGTGGCCGGCAAGACTCTCTCCGCCACCACCGATGCCACTTGGATTTCCAATATTCAGGTGACTGACGACAAGGTGACCTTCACCAGCACCGCCAACACCGGAACCGCCGAGCGCACAGCAACAATCACCCTCAAGTATGAGGGCGCTGCCGACAAGGACGTTACCGTGACGCAGGCTAAGCCCGTGCCCACCTTTGCCAGCCTCGCAGAGCTCATCGCTGCCATCGAACCCACCACGGAAGGTGAGCCCGTAAACGTGACGCTGACCAACGAGGTTATCACGAAATTCTATAAGACCGGTGACTACACCAATGGCGTGTACCTCATGGTAGGCACGCAGGAAATTGAGATCTACTGCAAGAACGTTCCCTCAGACTGGGCCGTTGGCGGCACTATCTCCGGCACGCTTGAGAACTGCACCTGGAAGAAGTTCAACACCACCTGGGAACTCTGCCCCGACAACTGGGACGCCCTGAGCTACACCGCTCCCGTAAATGCCCACACCATCACCATCAGCAGCACCATTGTCAATGGTAGCGTAACGGCCAATGTGGCCGAAGCCATAGAAGGCCAGGAGATTATTCTGACCGTGACTCCCGACGAGGGCTATTGCCTGGACGAACTGACCGTGAACACTGTAATGAGTGAGCCCATCACCGTAATTGACAATAAGTTCACCATGCCTGCCTACGATGTTATCGTTTCCGCTACCTTCGAGGCTATTCCTAAGGTGACTGTGACTTGGAACGTGAACGGCTCTGCCACCGACGAAACATACGATCTGGGTGCTGCCATTGACTTCAAACCCGCCACCGTTCCTGCCGGCTTCACCGACTACGTCTTCCGCGGCTGGATTACCAACGCCACCGTTGAGGGTGCCACCGAGCCCACCTACGTCACAGAGGCTACTGCCACCGAGGGCGTTACCTACTATGCCGTATTCGCAAAAAAGACCATTACGGGTGGCGGCTCCGGCGACTACGAACTCGTTACCGAGAACCAGAGCGACTGGAGCGGTGACTACCTGATTGCCTACAGCGATGAGATCTTTGCTGATGGCCGCGTAGGCGGTACAACTGGAACCGGCATGGGCGTCCAGAATGTGCTGGTTAATCCTGAAGACAATCTTGACGGTACCACCGTTGCCGCTTCTTGGGGCGACCTTTACAATGTTACCCTTGAAGAGGTTTCCGAGGGCTCCGGCACTTACCTGATGCTCACGAAGGACGGCAAGTACAACTACCAGTCCGGCAATAGCAATGGCCTTGCCGCTACCGAGAACAGAGACACGGCAGAGGATCATCCTATTAGCATCAACTTCGTCAGCAGCAATGACGTGCAGATGATTGTTCACGATGTATGCATCTTCCATTACAATACTCAAGGCTATTTCCGCTTCTATAAGAATGGTGGTCAGAGCCCCGTTTACCTCTATAAGAAGCAGGAAGGCACCGTCACCTACTCCGACTTCTGCACTATTCTCCCCGCAGGTCTGCCCGTAGTCATCGGTTCCACCGGCTACGCAACCTTCTACGACGAAGACAACCGCATCATCCCCACCGGCGTGAAGGCTTACTATTGCACGCAAGGTGAAGAGGGCGTCCTCAACACCGTGCAGATTACCAACCTCAGCTATATCCCCCGCTGGACTGGCGTAATTCTTGAAGGTACCCCCGGTACTTACTATCTTGAAGAGATACCCACCATTATGGCTGACGAAGAAGAAACTGACAAGATTATGGACGACAACGTGCTCAACGGCACCCTTGACGATATGAGCGTGGAAGACCTCCGCGCCGAACTTGGCGACTACCTTGTCTATGTACTCTCCAAGGTTGACGGCCGCATAGGCTTCTACAAGTTCGCAGGTGACACCCTCGCCGGCCGCAAGGCTTTCTATGTCAACGCGAATGCTCTTGTCAGCGGCTTCATCCTCAACTTCGAAGGTACCGAAGGCGTCAACAGCGTCATCAGCGCCGCCAACCTCAAGGCCGGCTACGACCTTCAGGGCCGCCGCATCAACCAGATGCAGAAGGGTATCAATATCCTGAACGGCAAGAAGATTATTAAGTAATAACCACTAATGATTAACAATTAAAATCCAACCCTTCCTGTAAGCCTCCCCCCCGGGGGGGGAGGAAGGAGGGGGCATCTAATTATGAAAAAGTATATCATCCCCGCAGTGGACGTTACTGCAATGCACATTGAGACTTCTGTTCTCCTGAACAGCGTTCCCGTTGTTACGGGACCCGACATAACCGTCGGCGGTCCCGACGACGAAGGCCCCGGCCAGCTCACCAACGGCTGGAATGCCAATGACTGGAGCAACAGTGACAAGTAATCCTTCCCTCTCTAATAATCAGGCGGCCGCACATCTTCGTGCGGCCGCCTTTTTTCTGCAAGAACGATAACGCCCTGCGATAATCTACGGAATGGAGTGACGCGGGTGACGCAAATTCTCGTGCGCACGCGCGCGTATATTATATAATAAGGTGTGCCTCCTTGCCGATGGTCGTGGCGGGGCCGTGCCCCGGCAGCACACGTGTGGCGGCGGGCAACTCTTGCAGGTGGAGGAGCGACTGGCGCAAGTCCTCATAACAGCCGCGCGGAAAGTCCGTGCGGCCGTGGGCGCCCTGAAAGAGCGTGTCGCCCGTAAGGATGAGTCCGGCTTCGGCGCAATAGTAACAACAACCGCCGGGCGTGTGGCCGGGCGTGGCAATCACCTCAAAGGTGTAGCCGCCCAATTGCAACTTCTGGCCGTCGGACAGAAATTCGCCCACTGGCGGCAGAGGGATTTTCAGGTCAGAGCGGAGGAGTGAAAGGATTTGCTTGTCCATCTCGTCATAGACGGGAAATTCCTCACGCAAGAGGGTAGGGTGGAGGCCATAGTGACTGTCCAGCAGCATGGAACCCCATACGTGGTCGAAATGGGCATGCGTCAGGAGGTGGCGCACGGGGGTGAGGCCCTCGGAAGTGAGAAACTGGGACAACGTTTTGAACTCTTCGGCATCCTGAGCGCCGCAATCAATGACCCAACAGGCCCCCTTACGGGCATCGTCCCATACAACGTAGCAGTTCTCCTCAAGAAAATTGAAGGTAAATGTGCGAGTTTGAATCATAGCAGTAGGTGTTTTGTAAACATTACTCTGCAAAAATACGCAAAAAACACGAGAAATGCACATATTTTGAAAAAAAATAGCAAAATAGTTTGGTCGGTAACGTAGAAGTCCGTACTTTTGCACTCGCAAACAAGGGAACGCCCCTCCACACAAGCAGGGGACGGCCTTTTATGCGCTTCGATCTTTGAAGTTTTTACATAAACGAACAAGTAGTACAAGAAAAATCAATGGGTAATTGATTACCTTTTCAATTTCTTGATAGATTACGGATTCCTGAGCAAAGACAGAACAAAACAAAACATTATATTTACAATGAAGAGTTTGATCCTGGCTCAGGATGAACGCTAGCTA
>JAKSLT010000085.1 GCA_024401055.1 Bacteroidaceae bacterium
AATTGCAGCGGCCTGACATCCATTACCATCCCTAACAGCGTGACGAGCATAGGAGACTTTGCCTTCTGGGATTGCAGCGGCCTGACATCCATTGCCATCCCTAACAGCGTGACGAGCATAGGAGACGATGCCTTCTTGGATTGCAGCGGCCTGACCTCCGTCACCATCGGAAGCGGCGTAACGAGCATAGGATATGCTGCCTTCGCTGGTTGCAGCGGCCTGACCTCAGTCACCATCCCCAACAGCATGACGAGCATAGGAAGCTCTGCCTTCGCTAATTGCAGCGGCCTTACCTCCGTCACTATTCCTAATAGCGTGGAGAGCATAGGAGAAGGTGCCTTCTATGGTTGCAGCGGCCTTACCTCCGTCACCATACCTAACAGCGTGACGAGCATAGGATACAGTGCCTTCTCTGGTTGCAGCGGCCTTACCTCCATCACTATTCCTAATAGCGTGGAGAGCATAGGACAGGAAGCCTTCTTGGGCTGCTGCGGCCTAACCTCCGTGACCATCGGAAGCGGCGTGACGAGCATAGAAAGCGATGCCTTCTCTGGTTGCAATGGCGTGAAGGAACTAATATATGCCGATGGATGCACTACGGCATTGCTCACGTATTTAATAAGTATTACCTCAGTCACCATCCCCAACAGCGTGAAGAGCATAGGGGAATATGCCTTCAGTGGCTGCTACAAACTTACCTCCTTCACCATCCCTAACAGCGTGAATAGCATAGGAGAATATGCCTTCTATTATTGCAGTGGCCTTACCTCCGTTACTATTCCTAATAGCGTGACGAGCATAAGAAGTAATGCCTTCGATTATTGCACTAATGTAGAGTATTTGAATTATGATAGTAATGTCGTCAGTCCTTCTGTCTTTGGTAAGAACTTAAAGGAAGTAATAATAGGAAAGAATGTAACGAACATAGGACGTTCTGCCTTCTATGGTTGCAGTGGGCTTACCTCCGTCACTATACCTAACAGCGTGACGAGCATAGAACTGTATGCTTTCTCTGGTTGCAGCGGTCTTAAAAAGGTCTATACAGGAAAGAATGTGGAAACTATTCCCGAAAGTTGCTTTAAGAATTGTTCAAGTCTTGACACTTTGATTCTTGGTGAGAGCACAAGGCAAATAGAAAGGGACGCTTTCAAGGGCTGCGAACGCATCACGCAGATCCATTCCCACAACTACATTCCGCCAACATGCTACAACATCAATGTATTTGATTCTTATGTCTATAAAGCAGCCGTGGTGTATGTGCCCAACACCCATAATGCCGTAGCTCGTTATCAGGCAGATTATACGTGGAGTAAATTCTTTGAGATTTATGATGAGGATATTACGGGCGTAGAGGCTTCCTCTATTAATACTAACGCTCCCAGCAGTTTCATCAACCTGGGCGGTCAGTATATCTCCAAAGCCCAGCGCGGCGTTAACTTGCAGAAGATGTCCGACGGCACAACGAAGAAGGTGCTGATGCGCTGAACAGAAGCGTCATAAGGACGGGGCTCTCTGCCCCACTTCGGCATAATCTGACACCACTCTCTTATACACCTATATAGCAAGTCCGCTGAAGGAAATTACCTTCGGCGGACTTCTTTTTGGGACTCCCTTTCCATCTGCTGTATTTGCAGTCGCTGATTACTTAACTTCTCCAAAGATTTTGTCTTTCTCTTTGCCGTTTTTTGTGATTTATTTGGTCCGTATTGTTTTTTTTCGTACTTTTGCACCCGAAATTGAGAGTTCAGCGACCTGGATGGTGAAATTCCGAAGTGCTGCTCTTGTCTTTAGGCGTGCTTAATGTGCGCCTATTTTTGTTTTCTTACGACACTCAAAGAATAGAGGTGGAAAGTTATGGATTTGTTTCCGTTTATTCGACTTCCTATTGTGAATACATAAGTTATTTTGCTATCTGTGTATAGGTAACTATAAAACTTGTCCATCATCTTCTTGAAGTCGCTCATTTCCCGCTCTCTTTTTGCACTTTGCGCTTTGCCGTTTCAAGCAAGCGGAATGGTCATTCTTAACAAAAGCAGTCGCAATTCTGCAAGAAAATAAGAATATTTCTTGGTTAGTTGCAGAAATATGACTACTTCATACAGATGTCCCGAATGATGCAGTTTGAATGAGGTAAACCTCGCCCCATTATAGCAAGTCCGCTGAAGGAAATCACCTTCGGCGGACTTCTTTTTGGGCTTTCCCGCTCTCTTTTTGCACTTTGCGCTTTGCCGTTTCGGGGAAAATAAGTATTTTTGCCCGACTATATGCGCATACGCGTATATATTAATAAGGTATATTTAGGAATAATATGCGAAAGATACAGTTTTCCCTCGTTTACCGCGACATGTTCCAGTCGTCGGGTAAGTTCCAGCCCCGTAAGGACCAGCTGGAGCGCATCGCTCCCGCCATCATCCGCATGGGATGCTTCAGCCGCGTGGAGACCAACGGCGGCGCCTTTGAACAGGTGAACCTCCTCTACGGTGAGAACCCCAACCAGGCCGTGCGCGCCTTCACCAAGCCTTTCCACGAGGCCGGCATCAAGACGCACATGCTCGACCGCGGCCTCAACGCCCTGCGCATGTACCCCGTGCCGGCCGACGTGCGCCGCCTGATGTATAAGGTGAAGCACGCCCAGGGCGTGGATATCACCCGCATCTTCTGCGGCCTGAACGACGTGCGCAACATCATCCCCTCCATCCACTACGCCCTGGAGGCCGGTATGACGCCGCAGGCCACGCTCTGCATCACTTCAAGCCCCATCCACACGGCCGAATACTATGCCAACATCGCCGACCAGCTCATCAAGGCCGGCGCCCCCGAGATATGCCTCAAGGATATGGCCGGCATCGGTCAGCCCGCCATGCTTGGCGACCTCTGCCGCCGCATCAAGGCAGCCCACCCCGAGGTGATTATCCAGTACCACGGCCATAGCGGGCCCGGCCTCTCAATGGCCTCCATCCTGGAGGTGTGCCGCGGCGGTGCCGACGTCATCGACACGGCCATCGAGCCCCTCTCATGGGGCAAGGTGCACCCCGACATCATCTCCGTGCAGAGCATGCTGCGCGGTGCCGGCTTCGACGTGCCCGACATCAACATGGACGCCTATATGGAGGCCCGCAAGCTGACACAGGAGTTCATCGATGACTTCCTCGGCTACTTTATGAATCCCTCCAACCGCCTCATGTCCTCCCTCCTCCTGGGCTGCGGTCTGCCGGGCGGTATGATGGGCTCGATGATGGCCGACCTCACGGGTGTGATGGCCGCCATCAACGCCAACCGCGAGAAGAAGGGCGAGGGGCCTCTCACCGAGGACGCCCTCCTTGTGCGCCTCTTCGACGAAGTGGCCTATGTATGGCCCCGCGTGGGTTATCCTCCCCTCGTAACGCCCTTCAGCCAGTATGTGAAGAACATCGCCCTGATGAACCTCCTCACCGAGTCGATGGGCAAGCCCCGCTACACGATGATGGACGACGCCATCTGGGGCATGATACTCGGCAAGAGCGGTCGCCTGCCCGGTCCCGTGGCTCCCGAAATCATCAAACTGGCCGAGGAGAAGGGCTTCACCTTCACCGATGCCGACCCGCAGAGCTACTATCCCGACGACCTCGACTCCTTCGTCAAGGAGATGGAGGAGAACGGTTGGGAGCGCGGCGAAGACGACGAGGAACTCTTCGAACTCGCCATGCACCCCACGCAGTACCGCGACTACAAGTCAGGCGCTGCTCGTCGCCGTTTCCTCGCCGACCTCCAGGCCGCCAAGGACAAGGCCGGAGCCCAGGGCATGACGCCCGAAGAAGCCCTCGCCCTCAAGCATGCCAAGGCCGACGCCCTCGTGGCCCCCGAGAGCGGCACCGTGCTCTGGGAAATCGGTGGCGATGCCGAAGGCGAGCGTGCCATTGAGCCCTACATCGGCCGCACATACGACGAAGGCGACTTCTTCTGTTACATAGAGAATGCCCACGGCCAAATCCTTGAAATCCCCGCCGCCCTCGGTGGCCGTCTCGTGGAGATTTGTGCCAAGCAGGGCAGCCACGTAAGAAAAGGCGATGTGGTGGGGTATATAGAGCCCCTTTCCGTCAGCGGCACCCGCCGCTGACACCTTCCCCCCATAGGGGAAGGAAGATACCCTAAAGATAGCATACCCTTTCCCATAATAAAAGCATTTTACAAGTCCCACGCTCCTTTCCTATAGAGGTATTTCCTGCCCCAGCCCCCGCGTTTTGCCCGTCGGCAAAAGCAAAGGGCGGGGAGTAAATACTTACGAGCGACAACTCTTAATTCTTAATTCATAATTTACTAATCCCGACCTTAAACTACCTCCCCATTCCATTCCCCGCCCTATAGGGAGGGGTTAGGGGAGGGTCCTCATATGTCCTCCTTACCCATTCCTCTCCGCATTCTTTCCTGCCTCTGCCTCGTGCCGGCGCTGTGGGGTATCACCATCTACCTCTTTGGTGGCGTTATGCCCTTCGGTACGAGTCAGAACGCCATAGCGCGCTTCGGTCTCTACATGGCCTCGCAGCTCTTCTGGCTGGTACCCGTCTTTATGTTCTTCGTCAGCATCAACGAGTACCGCCGCGGCTATAACCTCCGCGCCTACCTCTTCGCCCTCATCGGCGTGGGTGTCGGCATCATCAGTTTCCTACAGATGATAATTTAAGGTTTGACTAACCTTAACCTTAACTTTAACCCCAACAGAAAGCCCCCTTTAAGGGGGTTGGGGGTCTTTAACTTTAACCCCAACAGAAAGCCCCCTTTAAGGGGGTTGGGGGTCTTTTATATGGCCGAGCCCCAGATATATATTTCCCACGAGCCCCTCGCCCTTGAGTGTGGCGAAGTGTTGCCCGCCGTCACGATAGCCTACCACACCTACGGTACGCTCTCGCCCACGGCCGACAACGTCATTTGGGTGTGCCATGCCCTGACGGCCAACAGCGATGTGGCCGACTGGTGGCCCCACACCGTGGAGGCCAGGCGTTTCCTCGACCCCTCCCGCCACTTCATCATCTGCGCCAACATCCTCGGCTCTTGCTACGGCACCACCGGCCCCACCTCCGTCAATCCCGCCACGGGCAAGCCCTGGGGCGCGGACTTCCCCTTAATCACCGTGCGTGATATGGTGCGCTGCCACCAACTCCTGGCCCGCCACCTCGGCATCACCTCCGTCGCCCTCCTCGTAGGTGCCTCCATCGGAGGATTCCAAGCTTTGGAGTGGGCCGTGATGCAGCCCGGTTTCGCCCGACGCCTGGGCCTTATCTGCACCACGGCGCGCGTTACCCCCTGGGTGGCCGCCTTCAACGAGTCGCAACGTATGGCCATTGAGGCCGACGCCTCTTTCTTCACCTCTGCCCCCGACGCGGGAGCGCAGGGCATGGCGGTAGCTCGCAGCATTGGCCTCCTCTCCTATCGCGGCCGCAGCGGCTACGTCCGCAGCCAGGCCAACCCCGACGCCGACGACACCTGTTTCGCCCACCGCGTGCTCTCTTATCAGCGCTATCAGGGAGAGAAACTGCGCCGCCGCTTCAACGCGCATTCCTACTATCGCCTCACGCAGGCCGTGGACTCCCAGAACATCTCCCGCCACCGCGGCCCGCTCCCCGAGGTGCTGGCCACCGTCACCTGCCCCACCCTCGTCGTGGCGTGCAGCACCGACATTATGTTCCCGCCCTCCGAGCACGAGGAGATGGTGGCCCATCTGCCCCACTGCACCTACTCTCTCATCCACTCCCCCTTCGGCCACGACGGTTTCCTCGTGGAGGCCGACCAACTCAACGCTCTGATTCTCGACTTTCTCAACAAGGAACAAATATAATCTCCCAATATGAAGAAACTCAACATCGGTCTCTTTGGCTTCGGCACGGTAGGTCGCGGCCTCTTCGATGTCATAGGCCGCATCGGCTCCGACGAGGTGTCCATCCGCCGCATCTGTGTCCGCAACAAGCGCAAGGACCGTGGCGTACGCGCCTGTTTCACCGACAATCCCGACGACATCTTCTCCGACCCTGATATCAACGTCATCGTAGAACTCATCGACGAGGCCGACGCCTCTTTCGAATACGTATGCCGCGCCCTGCGCCACGGCCTGCCCGTCGTCAGCGGCAACAAGAAGATGATTGCCGCCCACCTGCCCGAACTCATCGCCCTCCAGGAAGAGACGGGCGCCGCACTCCTCTACGACGCCTCCGCTTGCGGCTCCATCCCCGTCATCCGCAACCTTGAGGAGTACTACGACAACGACCTCCTCACCTCCGTCAAGGGCATCCTCAACGGCTCCACCAACTACATCCTCTGGCGTATGTTCCAGGACGGCATCTCCTATGCCGAAGCCCTCCGCCAGGCCCAGGAACTCGGTTTCGCCGAGAGCAACCCCAGCCTCGACGTGGACGGGTGGGACTCGCTCTTCAAGCTCATCATCATCACCGTCCACGCCTTCGGCATCTACGTCCGCCCCGAGGACGTCTTCCGCTTCGGCATCTCCTCCCTCAACGACCAGGACGTACGCTTCGCCCGCGAAAAGGGCCGCCGCATCAAACTCGTAGGCCACGTAGAGAAGCTCCCCGACAGCTCCCTCATCATGAGCGTCATGCCCCAGCTTCTCTCCCCCAACAAGTACATCTACAGCGTGGACGAGGAGTTCAACGGCGTTGTCATCAAGGGCCTTTTCTACGGCAAGCAGTTCATGTTCGGCCGCGGTGCCGGCGGCTACCCCACAGGCTCCTCCGTCCTCTCCGACATCTCTGCCCTCAAGTACGACTACCACTACCAGTACAAGAAGATTCACGCCGAAGAGCATCCCGAGTACACCCTCGACACGAAGTTCCGCATCTACTACCGCTACTCCCGCCCCGAGCATCTCGCCATCCTCCCCTTCTCCGAGATTCTTGAGCAATACACCTCCACCACCGACAACTACGTCGTGGGCCTCGTCTCCCTCGCCGACCTCCACGCCCATCAGAAAGAATTGGAGGAAGCCGGCGTATTCGTAGCGGCGTATCCGAGGGATTAAAAGACGGGACGATACACCTACAGCCCACCTACAGCCCTCCTACAGCCCCTATCCGTCCGGGCCACCTACGGTGCCCGTCCACCTTCCCCCCATAGGGGAAGGGATATACCCCTAAAGGTCGTGTCTCTTCTTGGGGTCGGTAATAAAAAAGATAATTTCTGGAAAAAATTTCTTTTATAATTTTGGTTGTCGCACCTGCGACCTTTCAGTTCAGCAAGGCATAAAGCCTTGCGCTCCCACCCAGTATTTTTCACTTTTCACTCTTAACTTTTCACTTTTCATGTCTTCCAGGTCTCTCAACACCCTCTGCGTTCAGGCCGGCTATCAGCCCGGCAACGGCGAGCCCCGCCAAGTACCCATCATCCAGAGCACCACGTTCAAGTACGCCACGTCCGAGGACATGGGCAAGCTCTTCGACCTCGAGGCCGACGGCTACTTCTACACCCGTCTGCAAAACCCCACCAACGACCACGTGGCCGCCAAGCTCGCGGCCCTTGAAGGCGGCACGGCAGCCATGCTCACCTCCTCCGGTCAGGCAGCATCCTTCTTCGCCCTCTTCAATATCTGCGAGGCCGGCAGCCACATCGTAGCCTCCTCCAGCATCTACGGCGGCACCTTCAATCTCCTCGACGTCACCATGCGCAAGATGGGCATCGAGACCACCTTCGTCTCCCCCGATGCCACCGAGGAGGAAATCTCCGCCGCCTTCCGCCCCGAGACGCGCGCCCTCTTCGGCGAGACCCTCGCCAACCCCGCACTCTCCGTGCTCGACATAGCGCTCTGGTCCCGCGTGGCCCATGCCCACGGCGTGCCCCTCATCGTCGATAACACCTTCCCCACGCCCTACGGGTGCCGTCCCTTCGAATGGGGCGCCGACATCGTGGTGCACTCCACCACCAAGTACCTCGACGGCCACGGCAGTGCCGTAGGCGGAGCCATCATCGACAGCGGCCGCTTCCCCTGGGGCGACCACGCCGACAAGTACCCCGGCCTCTGCACCCCCGACGAGTCCTACCACGGCGTGTGCTACCTCGAGCGCTTCGGCCAGGCCGGTGCCTACATCACCAAGGCCACGGCCCAGCTCATGCGCGACCTCGGCAGCATACAGTCCCCGCAGAACGCCTACTACCTCAACCTCGGCATCGAGAGCCTCCACGTGCGTATGCCCCGCCACGTCGAGAACGGCCAGGCCGTGGCCGA
>JAKSLT010000086.1 GCA_024401055.1 Bacteroidaceae bacterium
TGTCAACGGCCTTCACTTCCTTCTCCATGAGGAAACCGAGCATCTTGTGGTCGGCGTCGAAGTAGTCGGCGATGACGGCGGTGGAGGCGTGCTTGCGGTGAGCCGTACCGAAGGCGTCCATAACATAGTAGTCAGCATAGCTGGCGAGCGTCTTGGCGAAGTCCTTCTGACGGGCCTTCATTTCCTTCTTGGCGTCCTCGTAAGCGGGATCTTCCTTGTCGATACCTACGGGCTTGCCTTCCTCTTCGGGATAGTAGCGGAGGTTCTCGAGCAGCAGCACCTCACCGGCCTTCAGGGCAGCAGCCTGCTCCTGCGCCTTGGCACAGTCGGGGGCAAACTGAACTTCCTTCACGCCGAGTGCCTGGGCTACGGCGTCCTTAATCTGGCCGAGGGAGAGTTCGGGCTTTACCTTACCTTTGGGCTTACCCATGTGGCTCATGATAATGAGAGCGCCACCCTCGTTGAGGATGTGCTTCAGAGTGGGCAGGGCACCGCGGATGCGGGTGTCGTCAGTAATCTTACCGTCCTGGAGGGGTACATTGAAGTCCACGCGGACAATGGCTTTCTTGCCTTCAAACTTACATTCAGAGAGTGTCATATTGAAAGTTATGAGTTAAAAGTTAAAAATTAAAAGTTCCTGTTTTGTTTTTTCTTCGCTGCAAATATACATTATTTATTTTACATACGCGCGCGAAGAGACATTTTTTTTTACTTTAATCGGCAAAGATTTGCATATTTCGCGGATTGTTGCTAATTTTGCATGCAAATTTCAAAGGCAAAGCCCCAACTGATACCTTTTAATTCAAAATTCTTAATTCATAATTTACACACTCCCCATGTCCAACATTATCGAACAACTCATCAGCCGTGCGCGAGCCAACAAGCAGCGCATCGTGCTCCCCGAGAGCCTTGAAGAGCGCACCCTTACCGCTGCCGACAAGGCCCTTGCCGACGACATTGCAGAAATCATCCTCATCGGCAACCCTGACGAAATCCACGCCCTGGCCGCCCGCCTGGGGCTCTCCCACATTGACAAGGCCACCATCATCGACCCTGCCACAAGCGAGAAGACGGAAGAATATGCTCAACTCCTGGCTCAACTGCGTGCCAAGAAGGGCATGACCATTGAGCAGGCCCGCCAGAAGGTGCTCGACCCGCTGTATTTCGGTTGCCTCATCATCAAGAGCGGCGATGCCGACGGCCAGATTAGCGGTGCCCTCAGCACGACGGGCGACACCCTGCGCCCGGCCCTCCAGATTATCAAGTGCGCCCCCGGCATCACTTGCGTCAGCGGTGCCATGCTTCTCATCACCAACGCCCACGAATACGGCGACGACGGCGTGCTTGTAATGGGCGACGTGGCCGTTACGCCCATGCCCGATGCCAACCAGCTCGCCCAGATTGCCGTATGCACCGCCCAGACTGCCAAGGCCGTGGCCGGTATCGACCCTCGTGTGGCTATGCTGTCGTTCAGCACGAAGGGCAGTGCCAGCCATGAGGTCGTAGATAAGGTTGTTGAGGCCACGGCTCTCGCCAAAGAGATGGCCCCCGACCTCCTCATCGACGGCGAACTCCAGGCCGATGCCGCCCTCGTGGCCAGCGTGGGCGAGAAGAAGTGCCCCGGCAGTCCCGTGGCCGGCCGTGCCAACGTGCTCGTGGCTCCCTGCCTCGAAGTGGGCAATATCGGCTATAAACTCGTGCAGCGTCTCGGCGGTGCCGAGGCCATCGGCCCCATCCTCCAGGGTATCGCCCGTCCCGTGAACGACCTCAGCCGCGGATGCTCCGTTGACGACATCTACAAGATGGTGGCCATCACCGCCTGCCAGGCTATTGCCGCAAAGGAACAGTAAGTTCTATTGTCGCTTAAATATATATCCCTTATTCTTTTGGATAAATGATATTTAAGTAAAGTTATATAAAGAAGTAGGGAAGGTGCAATTCCGCGTGCCTTCCCTCTTTTTCTTCTCATTGAAAAGAAAGACAATGCTCCCTCTCCAACGCTTAAAACGTCTCTTCAACAAAGCCTGTGGCGACTATGCCTTATTGCAGGATGGCGACCGCGTGCTCGTGGCCGTAAGTGGCGGTAAAGACTCTATGCTCCTTGCCCGTCTTATGGCAGAACGCAGCCGTCTGCATAAGCCCGGCATACAGGTGGCGGCCGCCCATGTGGTGATGGACAATATCCCATACGCTGCCGACGAAGATTATCTCCGCGACTATTGCCAAGGATTCGGCATCGACCTGCACGTACTCCATACGCGCTTTGACCCTATCACCGACCGCCGCCACACGCCGTGCTTCCTCTGTTCGTGGTATCGCCGCAAGGCACTCTTCGAGTATGCCGCGGAACACGGCTTCAATAAGGTGGCGCTCGGCCATCATCAGGACGACATTCTCGTCACGCTGCTCATGAACGAGACATTCGAGGGCTCTTTCTCCACAATGTCGCCGTCGATGCAGATGGAGCATTATCCCTTTACCCTTATCCGCCCCCTTTGTCTCATTCCCGAACCCTTGCTGGCGGAAGTGGCGGAGCAAGAAGGGCTTAAAAAACTTACGAAGACCTGTCCCTACGAACATGTCACCCGTCGCACGGCCATGACAGACATCTTTCATCAGTTGGAACACCTTAATCCCGAGGCTCGTTTCTCCCTTTGGCGTGCAATAAAGAACGACCGACACGAATAGTTGTTTTCGCTCGCATTGCCGCACCTTTGCTGTGTTCTTTTTCCCATTTAGTGCGATTTTCCTCCCTTTTAATTTTCACTTCTTCCCTTTTAATTTTCACTAAAAAGGAAAAAGGGCGTGCTAAATGGGAAGAAGTTCAAATTAAATAAGGACAAATTTGAATTAAAAGCGGACTAGTGCGAATTAAAAGAGGACTAGTTTGAATTAAAAGGGAACTAGTGCGAATTAAAAGGGAACTAGTGCGAATTAAAGGAGGACTAGTGCGAATTAAAAGGGAACTAGTGCGAATTAAAAGGGGACTAGTGCGAATTAAAAGGGAACTAGTTTGCGCTAAACAACTGTAATTTACAACGAAAAGTCCCGCCGGCGAGTCTTGTCGCCAGTGGGACTTTTATGTTTCCGGAGTATGTTTCGGCAAGTCGTTACTTGTCAGACGTGAGCCTTGAGACTTGCTTCCAGTGCCTCCACTTGCAAACGGAAGTCGCGGTCGGTGGCGATGCGGCGCTCTATCTGGCGGATGGCATGGAGCACTGTGGCGTGGTCGCGGCGACCAATCTCCTGACCTATCTGGGCCTGACTCATCTGCGTGTATTTCTGTGCGAGATACATTGTGAGCTGGCGCACGAGGACGATGTCGGCCTTGCGGCATTTCTCAATGACGTCGCGCTGCTTTACCTTGAAGTGCTGACAGAGGTGCTTCAGGATGTCGTTGAGGGAGATGTCTCCGGCGGTGAGGTTGACGACGCGGGCCACGACGCGCTGGGCGAGGGCGAGGTCTATCTCGCAGTCGTCCACCATGCTGAAAGCCATGATGCTGTTGACGACGCCTTGCAGGTCGCGCACGTTGTCGGTGACGTTCTCGGCAATGTAGTTGACGACATCGGCGGGGAAGCGCATGCCGGTCTGTCGGATTTTGGCGGCGAGAATGTCGCGGCGCAGCATGACGTCGGGACGGTCCATCTCCATGACGATGCCCCACTTGAAACGGGTGAGCATGCGCTTCTCGATGCCCTCGAAGAGCACCGGCGGGCGGTCGCAGGTGATGATAATCTGCCGGCCGTTGAGCTGGAGGTGGTTGAAGATATGGAAGAAGGTGTGCTGTGTGTTGGCCGTCGTGAGTTCCTGAATGTCGTCTATGATCAGTATGTCGATAGACTGGTAGAAGTGCATGAACTCGTTGATGTTGTTGTTGCGCACAGCATCCGTGTATTGCGTCTTGAAGAGATGGGCTGCCACGAAGAGAACGCGCATTTCGGGGAACTTCTCCTTTATGCGGTGACCGATGGCCGTGACGAGATGGGTCTTGCCCACGCCGGAGGGACCGTAGAGAAACAGGGGGTTGAAGGTGGTCTGCGAGGGCTTCTCGGCGATGGCCTTGGCTATGTTGAGGGCGGCCTTGTTGCTGACGCCCTTCACAAAGTTCTTAAAGGTGTAGTCGGGATTGAGATGGGGGTCGAGAGGCCTTTCTTCGGGTTTCTTGGCGGTTGGGGTGGGGGAGTCTTCTTTGTTTTCGGCCAGCACGAAGCGTATCTTCAG
Source organism: Bacteroidaceae bacterium (assembly GCA_024401055.1). GTDB lineage: Bacteria > Bacteroidota > Bacteroidia > Bacteroidales > Bacteroidaceae > Alloprevotella. The sequence continues at coordinate 4,225 of JAKSLT010000086.1, forward strand.
GTTTTCTCCGAAGGCCTCGGCGAGGTGAGGGCGAAGATGGGGGAGGTACCTCTCGCTGAAAAGGGAAGCGAAGTTCTTCGTGGGGCAGGCGATGACGAGCGTGGTGTTGTCATACTCAACGGGCTTGACATATTCAAACCAGCTCCACACATTCCCAAACTGCTCCTTGGGAATCTGCAGGGCCAGCTGACTTTTCAGCGCGCTGAGGCTTTGCTGCCATTTTGAAGATAATACTTCGTTCATTTTCTCTTTGTAGGAATAGGACGTTTTTAAGCAAAAGCGTCTGCAAAATTGCAAAAAAAAATTAAAATGGCCAACATATTTTTAGAATAGTTTGCAAAAAAAAATTGCAAGGGCCGTGAAACGTGCCGTGAAACGCTTCTGGCGATATGAAATCGTTCCCGCATGGAAAAAATATCAAAAAGATTTGTCGCAAAGATGTTCAAACCTTCGCCACTTTTTGACATTACGCAGGGCCAAACGGCCAAAAAACGATTTTTTCGCGCCCAAAACTTTGCCACATACGCAAAAATATGTACTTTTGCGTTTGAAAACATATTTAATATCATATTATGGCCAAGAAAAACCCTATCACCCTCAATGAGGACACCCTGAATGTTGTTCTTGAAGAACGTCTGGACATCACAAACTCCATGAAACTTATCGAGGAACTCAACAAGTACCGTGAAGAAGAAGGTATCACCCACGTCGTGTTCGACGCCCGCAACCTCACCTACATTGCATCCACCGGCATTCGTGCCGTCCTCTATGCCGATCAGGTAGTGGGCGAAAACCCTCATATTACAATCCTTGGCGCTTCGCAGGATATCTACCACGTATTTGAGATGACCGGTCTCACCAAGTTCATCGAATTCAAAGACGCTCAGGAATAGTTCCGCCCTATGCAGAGCCTTCACTATACTTCCATAAAGGGGCGGGCTGAAGAGATTATCGAAGACATATTGGCCCTTCCTCCCATTGCCACACAAGCCGGGCTGATTTTCACGCTCCATCTGGTGTGTGAGGAAGTCGTGTCCAATATCGTCAACTACGCTTACCCCGAAGGCCAGGAGGGAGAGCTCTCTGTCGATGTGGAAGATGCAGGCGGTTTTCTCGTCTTGACGTTCAAGGACAAGGGAACTCCCTTCAACCCATTGACAAAAGAACCTCCCGACACCTCACTACCTCTCCACGAACGCCCTATTGGCGGGCTGGGCATCTTCCTCGTCGGGCAGATGATGGACGACGTGTCCTACAGCTACGTTGACGGTTGCAATGTACTTACGCTAAAGAAAGAGAAAGCCGGCGAATGACAATGTCGCATGCTGGCTTTTCCTTTCTCTTTTTAATATCTTATTGATTCGTGAAACAACTCAAGCAATTAGGCGCTTACATCAACTTCACCGTGGCCGTCGTCCTCATCGGCGGCCTCGTGTTCACCATAGGCTTCGGTCTGTGTCTCTACATGATGCGCCAGGAAGTCACCGCCGGAGTGGACCAGAAGGTGACGCGCGACATTGAATACGTGCAGAACTACGTGGACGGCCAGCTCCAGCGCGTGGAGGACGTGGCGTTTACCGCCCTCTGCAACAGTTTCCACTCTACCACGGAATACAACGCCAAGGGAATACAGCAAGTGTGCATAGACGCCAGCATCCCCCTGCCGTCGGAGGAAGAGATATTCCGTTTCCTGGAGCAGATTATCAACACCAACACCCACATCTGCGGCATTGCCATAGGCTTTGAGCCCGAGCTCCACGCCCCTCAGGGGCAATACGGCTTTGCGGCCTACGTCACCAATGTCAGCGGCCGCAACGAGCGTCTGCGTCTCGGCGCCATACACGACTATCGCCAGAAGCCCTGGTATAAGCTCTCCACGGCCTCCGACGCCCCGGTATGGAGCGCACCCTTCCGCGAGACGAGCCGCCACAAGGTAGTCACCTGCTTCACCTATCCCATCCACGACATGCAGCGCAACGTAGTGGGCGCGCTGGCTCTCGACATCGACACCGAGCCTATACGGGACAAATGCAAGGAAGCAACTCCCTATCCCAACGCAATAGTGGCCATTGCTGACCGCAACTTCAATTTCGTCTCTCACCCCGATACCTCCTACCTGCTGAAGAACGTCAAAGACATCAAGGAATACAGCCACTACGAGGCTGACCCCGAGATGAAGGCTAAGATGCTCAATCACGAAAGCGGCCACTACACCATCACGAGAGGCGACGGCGAGGAAGCCATCTTCTATTTCAGCGGCGTGCCCCGCACTGGCTGGACAATCAGTATCGAAAGCCCCACCGATGACATCTATGGCCATGTAGCGCGCATGCGGACGATTACCACGTACATCGCCCTCGCCAGCATCCTCTTTATGGTGCTCTGCCTGCTCTATCTCCTGCGGCGCATCCAGCGCGTCGCTCGGGCCAAGGCCAGCATAGAAAACGAGCTCGGCGTGGCCTCCGAGATACAGATGAGCATGATACCTAAAATCTATCCGGCATTCCCTACGCGCTCCGAAATAGACATCTTCGGGTTCCTGAAGCCCGCAAAGAGCGTAGGCGGCGACCTCTTCGACTACTTCGTGCACGAAGACAAACTGTATTTCTGCATCGGCGACGTTTCGGGAAAGGGCGTCCCCGCCTCACTCTTCATGATGGTCGTCGTGTCTCTCTTCCGTAACGTGGCGCGTACCAACGACAATCCCGCCGCCATCACCGCCTCCCTCAATGAGAGCCTCGCCCGCAACAATACCCTCATGATGTTCTGCACGATGTTCATCGGCATTCTCGACCTCTCCAACGGCCATTTGCAATACTGCAACGCCGGGCACAACTACCCCATCCTGTGCCGCAAGACCGATGGCGGCGACTTCAACGTGCAGTACGTCCAGCCCGAACGCAACATGCCCCTTGCCGTGTTCAAGGGTGCGGAATTTGTCCCCGGCGAGTACCGGCTGAATCCCGGTGACGCCATTTTCCTCTACACCGACGGCGTCAATGAAGCAGAGGACATCCACCATGTTCAGTTCGGAGAGAACGCCGCCCTTGACATCCTCAGCCGCGAAATGAAAAGCCACCACACGTCCGACACGGTGGTGAACACCATTTTCAGCCACATCGTCAAGCACACGGACGGAGCAGAGCAGAGCGACGACATCACCATGCTCCAGATAGCATACAAAGGAAAAGAAACAACTGCGAAAAAAGACGCGGAAGGCTAAACCCGACGCGGAAAAAACAGAATCACCCCCTCCTTAATTTATATATACGCGCATACACACGCGCGAAGCACTTTTTTTCCTACATTTCCTACATTGCTACACCCCTCCTATTATTCAATCCGCGCCGCCAAGGACATCCTCGGCGGCGCGAATGTTATTCATGGGCGTTCAGGTGAAAAAAGATTTTTATTTTATTGGTGTCTGGGGAAAGTTGAAAGTAATCTTTCGTATCCCTTGTAAATACATGAGGTTTGGAAGATATCTATGCGAGGGGGCTTACGTAAGCCCCGAAGGGGCGTAACAACCCAGCCAGGGGCAGCGCCCCTGGTCGCCAGTGCGACAACCATGCACGCCCCAGCGGGGCACAACATCCACCGGCTCTTGCTGTTATGCCCCGCTGGGGCGGCCGTAAGTACGGCAACCATGCACCAGGGGCCTGGCCCCTGTCTGGGTTGTGTAACCCCTTCGGGGTATCGCCGAAACTTTTTATCGGACAACAATAAATGCAAAACTTGAAAAATGTATTTCAGGCATACGTGCGCCCTCTGATTATCACCCCAAAAAGCACGGCCTGCGACTTCGCAGGCCGTGCCAGTGCAGTAGAGTGGGGGAGACCCTACATGTCAGAGTCCCAGAAGCCGCCGGGGCTCCCACCTATGTCGGGGTTGTCCTGGTCGTGGTCAAGGAATCCGC
>JAKSLT010000087.1 GCA_024401055.1 Bacteroidaceae bacterium
AAAAAAGAGAGGGCAACGTCTGTTGTCCTCTCTTTTGCGCTTCAGGATGGGCTTGAACCAACGACCCCCTGATTAACAGTCAGGTGCTCTAACCAACTGAGCTACTGAAGCAGGTTTTTTTGCAATTTTTTAGGGTTTCCTGTGAATTGCGGTGCAAAAATAGTGATTATTTCCGAAATAAACAATAACTTTGCAGAAAATTTTGCGATTATCTCAAAAAAAAGACAAAATATGACTAAAATTGTAACGTTGGGTAACGCTTTGACGGATGTTCTCACGCGTATTGAATCGGAAGAGACGCTCATATCTCAAAGTCTCCCCAAAGGCTCGATGACGCTTGTCTCGGCAGAGAGATTTGCCGAGCTTAACAGGTTTCTTGAAACCCACTCTACGGAAATCGCCACAGGCGGAAGTGCCGCCAACACGGCACTCTGCATTGCCCACCTCGCCGGACTGATGCCCCGGCAGCAGGTGGAAGTGGCCTTTATCGGCAAGATTAACTTCGACGACCGCTACGGCCTGAACTTTGCGGACACCTTCCGCCACGCCGGAGTGCATCTCCACGCCGTGCCTTCTCCCAACCAGAGTTCAGGAGTGTGCACGGCCTTTGTCCTGCCCGACGGAGAGCGCACCATGGCCACCTACCTTGGGGCCGCCGCCAGCATGGAAACCGAGGACCTCACCCCTGAAATGTTTGAGGGAGCCGCCATCGTCCACTTAGAAGGATACCTCGTGCAAAATCACGACCTCATCCTCCGCGCCATACGTCTGGCCCACGACGCGGGGGCTCTCGTCAGCCTTGATATGGCCAGCTACAACATCGTGGAGGCGGAACACGACTTCTTTGCCACGGAGCTCCTCCCGCAGACCGACATCGTCTTCGCCAACGAGGAGGAAGCCGCGGCCTGGCACGCCGGCACCCCGCTGGAGAGCCTTGAGAGCCTCGCCGCCGTATGCCGCGTGGCCGTCGTAAAGGTCGGTGCGCAGGGTGCATGGGCACAAAGAGGAACACAGCAGGTGTTCTGCAAGGCGGAAAAGGTGGAAAACGTCATTGACACTACAGCGGCCGGTGACTTCTTCGCCGCCGGATTCCTCCATGCCTACGCGCAAAATGACGACCTCGCCCGCAGCCTCCATGAAGGCTCCGTGTGCGCCAGCCATGTCATACAGGTGATGGGCACCGCTATGCCCGAAAAAGCATGGGATGACGTTAAGAACATGCTCCAAGTATAAAACCCGACGAAAAACGCCACAAACACTCAACGACATTATGCACGCCCCACACATTATTATATATATAGGCCGGCGGCTGTCACGCAACGCCCGCCTCGCCGCCCTTTTCCTGTGTATGGCAGCCGGACTGCAACTGACGACGATGGCACAGCAGACAAACTACAACATGGAACTCACCAAGCAATTGGAGATTTTCAATGCCGTTTGCTACGAGCTGCACCTCAATTACGTGGACAGCCTCGATGCCAAGAAGCGCATCAACGAGGCCTTGGACTACATGCTCGAGCAAATAGACCCCTACACCGAGTACTATGCCAAAGAAGAAGTGGAAGACCTCAACACGATGAGAACAGGCAAATATGCAGGCATCGGCTCGCCTATCCAATACAGGAAAGACCTTGACTGCGCCATTTTCTCAGGTCCCTATCACGACATGCCGGCCTATCGCTCTGGCGTACGCTCCAGCGACCGCATCATATCGGTGGACGGGCACGTCGTGTGCGGCGAAAAGCCGACTGACACCCAGAGCTACCTCTCCGACATCACCGACAGGCTCCGCGGAGAGCCCGGCACCACCGTCACCGTGGAACTGAAACGCCCGCGTCTCGCCACGCCCGACAACCCCGACACACTACAGGCCATAACCCTCTCCATCGTGCGAGACCAAATCTACAGGCCCGACGTCCTCCTCGCCAAAATGCTCGATGAATCCGTGGGATTTATTTATCTCACAGGCTATACGGAACATGCTGCCGACAATTTTAAGAAAGCCGTGCAGGCTCTTAAGAGCCAGGGCATGAAGTCGCTCATCATCGACCTGCGCGACAACGGAGGGGGCCTGCTCAACGAAGCCGTGGACTTGGTAGGACTGTTCGTCAAACGAGGCTCCGAGGTGGTAAGTATCAAAGGCCGCCACGAAGAGACCAACTACACCTATACCACGTCCGCCGCACCCATCGACAGAAGCATGCCCATCGTTGTCCTTACCAACTACGGCACAGCTTCCGCCGCTGAAATAACAAGCGGTGCTCTACAAGACCTCGACCGCGCAGTCATCGTAGGAAATCGCACCTATGGCAAGGGATTGGTGCAGACCAGTACCGAGACGCCAAGCGACGGTGCCCTGAAATACACTTCAGCAAAATACTATATTCCCTCAGGGAGATGCGTACAAGCTCTCGACTACGTCCACCGTGGAGAGGACGGACAGCCCACCCACCTCGCCGACTCGCTGTGTAAAGACTTTCGCACTGCCGCAGGGCGCATCGTGAGAGACGGAGGCGGTATCACCCCCGACGTCACAGTGCCTCTCGACACTTTACCCTCCATGATTACTTACCTGGGATACAGTCCACAGCTTTTTGACTGGGCTGCGCTTTACCATCACGCGCACCCCTCTATCGACAGCCCTGAAAAGTTCCGACTTTCTCCCGATGAAATGGAGGATTTGAAGGCCTATCTCGTGAGCCACGGCTTCAAATACGACGACCAAAGCAAACAGCGTGTGGCCTACATTCGCGAATGGGCCAAGCTCGAGGGTTACGAGGAAGAGGCTGCTGGCATCTTCGACCAGCTGGAGAAGATTCTCACGCGCGACATCAACAAAGACTTTGCGCGATGGAACGACTATATCCGCGAGACAGCCGAAAACATGATTATCGCCAACTACTATGACGAGTCCGGCTGCGCCGAATACAACCTGCGCAACGACCCCGTGTTAGAAAAAGCACTCTCCATCCTTCGTTCTCCCGAGAGATACAGCAATATCCTCAAGGGGAAATGATGACACATGCAACAGTCCTATTTTCTCTTAAAAACGGCGGAACCACCGCAGAAATAACACGCTTTTCCCATATACCCTTTCTACATGAAAAAGTATTTTTTCCTTCTCCTTATTTACATCTCCGCGCTTCTGCCCTCCTCCGGCCAGTCCCTCAACGTGGCCAACCTGCATGACGTCGCTCTGGAAGAAATGGCCGTCGCCCGCGACATAAAGCTCACCGGAAAACTGGAAGCCCACGCACCCTGGAGCAAGCGTGGCGGCACAGACTGGCGCCAACTGCGCGACTGCTGTTGTGCCCTGCGCCACCTTGATCTCTCGCAGGCCACAGCGGAATGCGTGCCGGCCAACGCGCTCCATTCGCGTCATCATCTTCAAAGCATCGTCCTGCCGCAAGGTATCAAGGAGATTGGTTCGCAAGCCTTCTTTTCCTGCGATTCCATCGAAGAAATCATAATACCGGCCAGCGTTGAAAAGATTGGACAAAGTGCCTTCAACCTGTGCCGCAGACTGCGCAAGGTTGTATTCGAAGGTGCCCCTAAAGTGGAGGACTTTGCGTTTGCCAATTGCCCCCTCCTGCAAGATATTGTCGTAAAAGACTCGCGCCCCAAATTCTCGGTGCTTGCCTTCATCGGGACGCGAAGCATCTATGAGGAAGACCTTATGGCACTCGACACGCTCTCCTCCTCTCCAAATATAATCCCCCAGCCTGCCGTCGTTCGCCGGGCTAACAGGTTGCCCCTCGACTGGGCAGACCTCAACGGCATAAAGGCCGACAAGGCTCTCTCCAACGAGAAACGTATCTTGGAAGCTATTTTGCGCGAATCCACCGAATATTCCGGCCACTCCCTGGCTGGCACGAAGGGCGTGGCATCCCTCTCCATCGACCCCTCCCTGTCCGACCCCGAAGCCTACGTACTGGATGCCGACATGGCTGGCTTGAATATCCGCGGCGGCAGTGCGGCAGGCGTGTATTGGGGCATCATGACGCTGCGGCAGTTGCTGCTTGACAGCAATGGTTCCTCCACGCGCCGCTACACCCTTGCCGCAATTCATATTGAGGACCAGCCGCGCACGCACATCAGAGAGATAATGGTGGATCCCGCCCGCACATTCATTCCCTTCGATGACCTCAAGGCCCTCGTGCCCCTGCTGGCACAATACAAGTTCAACGCGCTGCACCTCCACCTCAGCGACGACCAGGCCTGGCGCATGGAGGTAAAGAAATACCCCCTGCTCACCGAGGTTTCCTCCGTCCGTCCCGCCATGGACGACATGCTCACGCCCTCTCCCGGCTACTACACGCAGAAGCAGATGAAGGAGCTCGTGGCATGGGGCGAGCAACACCACGTGATGATAATTCCCGAGCTGGAAATGCCGGGCCACGAAGTCGCTGCCGTCCACGCCTATCCCCAACTGACCTGCGGCGGCAAGGAGACACCCCTCCGCACCATCTGCGGCGTGAGCAACGAACTCCTATGCCCCGGTTCGGCTTTCACGTTGCAGTTCCTGAAGGACGTGCTGAAGGAATACGCCGACGTCTTCCCCTGCCCCTACGTCCACCTCGGCGGCGACGAAGCCGGCCAGCCCCCTCTCGGCAGTTGGACGGAGTGCCCCGACTGTCAGGCGCTGAAGACGCGCCTCGGTATCAGCCCCGTCAACAACCGCGCTGACAACTGGCGCTTGCAGAAGTACCTCTTCGACGAAGTCATCACCTATCTGCGCGACGACCTCGGCAAGACACCCATGTATTGGTACGAGCCCGACTTCAAGGAAATCCAGCCCGGCAGCGTCACCTTCGCCTGGCGTGGCGGCCAGACCGACGCCGCCATAGACTCAGCCCTGAAGAACAAAGTGAAAGTGATGCTCTGCCCCGGCGACCACTGTTACTTCGACTACCCCATGGCCCCCGGCGACATGCCCGAGGTGAACTGGGGCATGCCGACCCTCTCTCTCAAAAAGACCTACGCCCTCGACCCCGCTTTCGGCCGTGACGCGCAGTTTGAGAAGGAGACCCTCTTCGGTGTGGCCGGTACGCTTTGGAGCGAAAGCATCAACACGCCCGAGCGCATCACCTACCAACTCTTCCCCCGCGGCCTCGCCCTCGCCGAAGCCGGCTGGAGTCCCGCCGACCGCCGCAACTACGACGATTTCCTCCGCCGCCTCCGTCCCCATCTCAACGATCTCCAGCGCCGCGGCATCAGCGTAAGCCTCGCCGAAGAGAAGTAACAGCCAGACCTTTTTGCCACACCTTATTTATTATACACACGCATACGCACACGCGAAGTACATTTTCCCCTACATCTCCTACACCTCCTACACCCCATAAAGACACCACACCCCGCCAAGGCTATCATTCCTCAGCGGGGTGTGGTCTTATTCTTCGTCAGTCCAGTATTCCCAAATGGTGCGTTGCTTGCGTGTGTCGAAGGTGCCCGTAGGTTCTCCCCCCACGTCGGGACCGTCCACGAAGTAACTGCTTTCCATGAGGTTGCTCTCCGCGTCAATCTCGACGACGCGGGCGCAGGGTTTTCTGTAAATCCTCATACCGCCTTACTTCACGATGATTTTCTTGCCACCGCGCACATAGAGGCCTTTCGGCAGTTGTGCGGCATTCACGGCGCGGCCGTTAAGGTCGTAGGTCGTCTCTTCGCCGATGACGTTCACGGCGTAGCCCTTCACGCCCTCCACTTCGTTCTCCTCGCCGAACGGATTCAGATATACGCGCGTGGCAGCAGCCGGTGAGCCGTTGCGGTTCGTCACTTCCATGTACCAGCGCTGGGGCTTCAAAGTCACGGCGTCGTCAATGGCCGTTTTCAGCTCACCGCCGCTCAGGGCGTAGTAGCCCTTCGTGGCCAAGCCCGTCATAGGCTCGTAAGTCCCCGTAAAGGTAAACTTCTGCTTGGTGGAGGTGCAGTCGATGCTGTTCTCCTCAGCGGCGTAGAGTGTGCCGTCGGTCAGCGTGATTTCCACGTCGCCTGCATTCTTGGCGCGCACCACGTAGGGGTAGTTAGGCTCCGTCACGGCACCTTCCTTTAGGCGTATCATATTGACGGTAGTCCGCTCTATCTCGCCATTATTGTCCTCGTCGTAAGCCAGCACGTTGTAGATGTCATACACGTCCAGTTTGTCCTTCCAATCGTCATACTTCATGGAGAAGGGCACGTAGAGGGCCTGCCAGTTTGTAGAGGTAAAGGTGCGGGTGTAGCTAAACGTATCATAATCAATCGCTCCCCCCATATTGTATTTCTCCCCATCAGAGAGAGCATTCTCTATTTCACAAATATTAAAATTCTTCCAATAATCTTTTGTGGCATACACCTCCTTATACCCTTTTCTCACAAATAATGTGCCGTATGTGCCGAAAGTGGAAGAGTCTATCGTTTGCGGTATGGTTGCTAAATTTATGACAGATGTTAGGTTGCTACAACCTGAAAAGGCTGCACCCCCTATGTTCGTCACGCCGTTGCAGATGGTGACGGATGTCAGGTTGCTACAGCCTGCAAAGGCAGAGGATCCTATGCTCGTCACGCTGCTAGGGATGGTAACGGATGCTAGGCTACTGCAACCATCAAAGGCATTGTTCCCTATACTTGCCACACTATTTGGGATTGTGATTGAAGTTAAGCTACTGCAAAGGTTGAAGGTATTGCTTTCTATGCTCGTCAAATTGTTGGGTAGAGTAATGGAGGTCAGGAAGGTGCAATGAGAGAAGGCATTCCTTCCTATACTCGTCACGCTGTTGGGGATAGTGATGGCGGTTAGACCGGCGCACCCCCAAAAGGCATCGTTATCGATTTTTGTCACACTATTGGGAATTGTAATGGATATTACACCAGTGCGCCCAGAAAAAGCTGTAGTTCCTATTTTATTCACGTTGTAGGTCACTCTGTCATATGTCACAGTGGAGGGAATGACTATTGAGCCATAGTATTCCGTCGGCCCATATGTCACAATGGCATCGCTACCCGATTTGTTATAATAAAGCCCCCCTACTGTAAAGGAATAAGCAGAAGCTTGCCCAATGCACCCGAGCATCAAGACAATAAAAGATAATAGTTTTTTCATTGTTTTATTATTTTATTTAGTTGTAGAAATTTCGAAAACGCGCAAATATACAAGGATTTCGGAAGAGAGGCGTGTTCCATTTTGTTCCTATCGATGTTTTCGCGTTTTGTTTGTTTAGTTTTGTTTTACGCACATAGCAAAAATGATACATTGAGATAATACGACGAAGTATTTCTTGATAGCACACAAGAAAAGCGTAGGGACTTGTCCTTACCCATTTGACTTGCGGCTCTGGTAAACCTAACAACGAATGAATAGTAACAATGCACCCCCACGCCGTATATGCTCAAGCTGCGACTTGCACGACGCGCGGGACGCCTGCCGTCAGGTAGGCGATAACGCCCCATGATACAAACCGCGAAAATTTATGAATAATTTATTCCTAATTCATGCCTAACCGCAGGTATTTATTCCTAATTTTTTCCTAATTTATGTAGCGCCGCAGGCATCTCTTCCAAATTTATTCCCAATTCATGCACCGCCGCAGGCGATATCCCTTTCCCGAAACTGTAAAATATTTTGACAAAATTTTGGACTAAATTTTGGGGACTTTTCGCCGTTTGCGATAGGATTTTTGTCATTTCGGGATGACATTTTCAAGACTCGCGACCACTTTTTCCACCCCGCGCCGAAAAACACCCGCATCCTCTGGCCACTAGTCCTCCTTTAATTCAAACTTCTTCCCAT
>JAKSLT010000088.1 GCA_024401055.1 Bacteroidaceae bacterium
GCATGGCCGAGTTAGGCTTCTTAGGCGTGGTGGTATAAACACGCACGCAGACGCCACGGCGCTGGGGGCATTCGTCAAGCGCGGGAGACTTACTCTTGTCTGCGGCCACGCTGCGGCCCTTTCTTACAAGCTGTTGAATTGTAGGCATTGTAGTTGATTTTAATTGTTATTATTATAGTTGATTGAGTATTTTCAAGTGTCGTTCGTGCCGCTGCACGATGTATTTCGAGCCATTGTAGCCCATTCGGAGCGCAAAAGTACCACTTTTTTCTTATACACGCGCGAAGGGAGACCCACTTTTTTATGTTTTTTTCTCTTCCGTACTCGTTTTGTAAACTCCGAGATAGCAAAAACAGGTTTTACACGCCATTCCCGCACGCTCTTCTCCTCCTACATATCCCCTCGCGCGCGTATATATATATTATAGGTGTACGGTCAGCGACACGGGCTCTCCGCGAAGTAGTTTAACAACCCCGAAAGAGGCCTGCCCTTCATGAAATCCGCGCCGCCTGTTACACCATAGGCGCTTTACCTGCCGACAAGCCAGATTTTCAGGCTCTTAACGCGGTCCCTACCAGTGCTTTCGCCGACGCGGTCGTCTTGGCCACAGCTGTGACGCATACTTGGCCACAGTTGTGACGCATACTTGGCCACAGCTGTGGCCACATATCGGTCACAGCTGTGGCCATGATGACTAAATGCCGACTAAGAACAGCGCCTTCGGCATTGCCGGTGCTTTCGTCTGTTTCTTTTTTACCGGGAACCTATAAAAAGAACCGCGCCGCCAGGGAAATACTTGGCGGCGCGGTTGTATAATGAAGAATGAATTGATTACGACTGACGCAACCGGCACAACCGACGCAGGAAATTGTCCTTCGCGGCGCGCATTTGCACTATGAGCGGACGGCGTCAGGCTTGCATGCGGCAAGATGGTTGCGCACGGGATTGGCGTACATGGTAAGGATGCGCTCGCGGAGATAGGGCTCGTCCTTGTCGGGGATGTCTATCTTGGCGAGCTGACCGGCGAGGTAGGCGGTGAAGCGCTCTTCGTCGTCGGGGGTGTAATGGTCGGCATGCGTGCGGGTGCCTTCGAGGAGGTCGAGGGCGACGTAGTTGCCGGGGAAGAGGCAGTAACGCCGGTGGATGTCGCGGTCGATGCGCTTGGCCACGGCCTCATAGAACTGGGCGGGAGGCAGTTCGGCATACTCGTCGAGCCAGGCGTTGATGCAGGGCGCGGTGTGATAGGCCACGCGACCTTTCTGCCCCATGATGCCGGTAGCCATGCTGGTGAGGTCGTCCTTGGTGGACTTGCGCCAGGCGGGGTTGTCGCGCTTGAGTTGGAACTCGGCGGCCTTGAGATAGTCGCAAGGGTCGTACTCGTAGCTGATGGCGAGCGGCACGATGTTGAGCTCCCGAAGGTCGCCGCCCATTGCGAGCATCTTAAGGACGGCCTCCTGGGTGCGGTCGTTGGAGTCCTTGGCGCGGCCTTCGCGCTGGGCTATCCATACGTTGTCGGGCTTTTTGACTATGGCGTAGTGGATGTACTCGCTCATGAGTTGGCTGCTCTTGAACATCTCGCGCGGCGAGAGGGAACGGCGCACGATGAAGGCCTTGTTGAGACGCACGAAGGTGCGTATCCAGGGATGGATGAGAAGGTTGTCGCCGATGGCTATCTCGCAGGTGGTGCTGTGGCCGGCATTGAGAAGGAGTATGGATAGGAAGGCGGAGTCGAGGACGATGTCGCGGTGGTTGCTCAGAAAGAGATAGTTGCCGTCAGTGGGGGGCAGGGGCGTGCCTTGGAAAGTGACGCCGTCGGTGGTTTTGCGACGGGCATAGTTGACGATGGGGCGCATCAGCCTCTTCTGCAGCTGCGTGGGCGACTTTATGCCGAGCGTGAGCAGGCGGATGAGACCGGTGGTGAGGCAGAGGGGGAGGAAGGGCACCTGAGCCTTCAGCACATGACGGAACTGGCGGTCGGCAAGAAGTTCCTTAATGGCTTCTTGCACCTCACCTTCGTCGTAGGGGCGTATCTCTGAGAATTTGTCGGGGGTGCTCATAGGCGGCCTTCGATGATGTCGGACAGCACCTCACTGATGGGCGTACCGCTGGCACGCACCTGCTGGGGAATGAAAGAGGCGGCGGTCATGCCGGGCGTGGTGTTAATCTCGAGAATGTTGATGTCCTCATGGCCGGCCTCGCCGCTGAGGATGTAGTCGATGCGGATGATGCCGTAGCAGCCGAGAGTGCGGTAGATGTGGCGGGTGAGAGCCCAGACGCGGTCGCGGGTGGCGTCGGCAATGCGAGCCGGGGTAATCTCGTCGCTCTTGCCTTCGTACTTGGCCTCGTAGTCGAAGAACTCCACGCCCTTGAGGGCCACCTCGGTGAGGGGGAAGCATACGACTTCCTCACCCTTGAGGTAGGCGCCGCAAGTGATTTCCGTGCCCGTCATCATGCGTTCCACCATCACCTCGTCGCTCTCGAGCATAGCCTTGTCAATGGCGGGGGTAAGCTGGTCGAGGGTCTTGACTTTCGTCACGCCGAAGCTGCTGCCGCCGGCATTGGGCTTCACGAAGCAAGGCAGGCCGAGGCACTGGGCCAGTTCCTCGTCGGAAGGACGAGCGAGGCCACGGCGGATAAGCACGCTGTCGCTGACGTGGCAGCCGGGGATGGAGCGCAGGTAGGCGTTGAGGGCGAACTTGTTGAAGGTGAGTGACTCCACGAGCACGCCGCTGGTGCTGTAGGGCATTTGGATGAGGTCGAAGTAACCCTGCAGGATTCCGTCCTCGCCGGGAGTGCCGTGGATAGTAATATAGGCGAAGTCGAAGGTGTGCTTCCGGCCGTCGGCGGTGAAGCTGAAGTCGTTGCGGTCGATGGGAAGGAGTTGGTCTCCGTAGTGGGCGTACCAGCCTTTGAGGCTGAGCTCTACGATGGTGCAGTCGTAGCGGCTCTGGTCCATGAACGACAGGATGCCGGCGGCACTGCGCAGGCTCACGTCATGCTCGGAGGAATCTCCGCCGGCGACTATTGCGACATGCGGCCTCTCCCCGTCAAGGCTGGCTGTGCCACCTTGACACCCCTCCCCTGTTAGGGAGGGGGAGGTTACTCTTACGGAGTGAGACGCTTCTTGCAAATGATTGTTCAAAGAAGTATTCATAATAGTATTAATTTGTTTTCCAGTATCAACCCCCTCCCCAACCGGGGAGGGGTGGCAGAGTGACGAAGTCAGCTCTGACGGGGAGAGGCTGTTACCCCTGCAATATATTTCCGCCATTTCTCTATCAGCGCAGCCATATCTTCGGGCAATGGGGCCTCGAAGTCCATTTCTTCGCCGGTGGCGGGGTGCTGGAAGCCGAGGGTGCGGGCGTGGAGAGCCTGACGCGGGCAGAGGGTCTGGCAGTTGTGGATGAAGGCGTTGTAGGTACTGGAGCGCGTGCCCCACAGTATCTCGTGGCCGCCGTAGCGTTCATCCATGAAGAGGGGGTGGCCGATGTGGCGCATGTGGGCCCTTATCTGATGGGTGCGGCCCGTCTCAAGGCGGCACTCTATGAGGGTGACGTAGCCGAAGCGCTCCAAGACGCGGTAGTGCGTCACGGCGTGTTTTCCCGCCTCACTATCGGGCGGGAACACGGCCATCCGCAGGCGGTCTTTGGGGTCGCGGCCTATGTTGCCGACGACGGTGCCCTCGTCTTCCTGGAAGTTGCCCCACACGAGGGCGTTGTAGCGGCGGCGGGAAGTCTTGTTGAAGAACTGAATGCCGAGCTTGGTCTTGGCCTCGGGCGTCTTGGCTACGACGAGAAGGCCGCTGGTGTCCTTGTCGATGCGATGTACGAGTCCCACTTCGGGGTCGTTGGGGTCGTAGTCGGGGTTGTCGCGCAGATGCCAGGCCAGGGCGTTGACGAGTGTACCGTGGTAGTTGCCGCAGCCGGGATGAACGACTAGGCCGGCGGGTTTGTTGATGACGAGAAGGTAGTCGTCTTCGAAGACGACGTCGAGGGGGATGTCCTCCGCCTCAATGGTTGTGTCGTGGCGCGGGCGGTCGAGCATCAGCGTGACGACGTCGCCGGGCTTCACGCGGTAGTTGCTCTTCACCGGCTTGCCGTTGGCATAGATACAGCCGGCGTCGGCGGCCTGCTGTATGCGGTTGCGGGAGGTGTCGCGAAGATGGTCGAGGAGGAACTTATCGACACGCAACAATTGCTGTCCCTGGTCAGCCACCACGCGAAAATGCTCATAGAGTTCTCCGCCGGCAGAATCTTCCCCGTCTTCACACGAAGAGACGACGGGCTGAAGACCTTCCAGTTCGTCCAGTTCCATCTCGTCGTCTGCCGTTATGAGCCTGTTGTCAGAGGTGTCCATCTCAGGGCTGCTTATTGTCTGCTGTTAGTAGTAGAAATCGTAAAGTGTGTCGGACGGCTCCTGTCCGAAGATGTAATCTTCCAACATGGCGTCTCCGTTAAACTCATCTTCCACGTTGCCGTCGCCCACCACTATGGTGATGGGGGAGTCAACGGGAATGCGCTGGCCGGCCACCACACTGTTGCCGTTCACCTTGAGGGCATACACCCAGTCGTGTTCGCCTGCTATATATTCTATAGGAGCCAGCTTGAAACCGATGGCCGTCAGGCGGGCGCGGGCCTCATGCAGGGAGCAGTTGTCGGCCAGGTCGGGCAAGGTGATGGTGGGCGAGCTGGCCGAGTTGATGGTCACGCGAACCACGCGGCCCGACTTGACCTCGGAGCCCGGCTTGACTTGCTGTTCAAGAATGGCGTCAGGGGGGAGATTGCGCACGTAGCCCGAATCCGTCACCTCAATGTCGAGGCCCAGACTCAGCATTTTATCCAGTGCCCTGCTGTAGCTCATGCCGCGGAGGTCGGGCACGGCGATGTTCTCGCCATGTCGCGTGTGATAGTTGAGAAAGACAAAAGTGCCTATCAGCAGGAGGATGCTGACCACTATCATTCCCAAGCAGTTTCCCCACAGTTTGGGACTCTTGAGACCGTTGATGAATTCTTTGTACGTCATTTCGTGCGCGAAGTTACAACAAAAAAACGAGAGAAGCGAAGATTTTGTGATAAATCTTCGCTTCTCTGTATTATAAGTGTACTTTTTGTACTTTTCTGAGCGGTGCGTATTACTTCTTGCCGTGTACTTCGTCAGACACGGTGAGCTTCTTACGACCCTTAGCGCGGCGGGCGGCCAGTACGCGGCGACCGTTGGCGGTCAGCATGCGCTGGCGGAAACCGTGCTTGTTATTACGCTTGCGATTGTGGGGCTGGAATGTTCTTTTCATAGCTGTTTCTTATCTTATATGTTTCAGCTGTTACTTATTTGAAGAAGTCCTTAACGGCATCGTTAGGAACCATCTGTTCGTCGAAGATATAAGCGCCAGTCTTGGGGCTCTTTACCATCTTGATAACCTTCGTGTAGCTGCGACCTTCGGTTCTACCCGACTGCAGGGTAGCCACTGCTTTCTTTGCCATAGTGTACTATTTGCTTTAGGGGTTATTTGATTTCCTTGTGGATGGTCATGCGCTTCAGAATGGGATTGTACTTCTTCAGCTCCAGACGCTCGGGGGTGTTCTTGCGGTTCTTGGTGGTGATATAACGGCTGGTGCCGGGGAGACCGCTCTCCTTCATTTCGGTGCACTCAAGGATGACCTGCACGCGATTACCTTTTACTTTCTTTGCCATAGTCTTTTCCTTAGAGTTTAGCCGATTACTTTAATATCTTTCCAGTCGCAGTAACCCTTGGCAACAGCCTGGTTCAGTGCGGCGTCAAGACCGATCTTATTGATGATGCGAAGGCCGGCAGCACTTATCTTGAGGCTGATCCAGCAGTCCTGCTCTACATAGTAGAACTTCTTCGTGAAAAGGTTCACATCAAACACGCGCTTGGTACGACGCTTAGAGTGTGAAACGTTGTTGCCAATCATGGCACGTTTTCCGGTGATTTGACAAATTTTAGACATTGCTATCTTTTCTTTTGTGTAAATTTATTAGGCGCGATGTCCTACCGAGCGTATGCCGGCGCGGGGCGTATCCAGAATGAAGCGGAGATGGGAGAAGTATGGAATTTGCGCGGGGGTGATGCGCTCGCTCTCACTCTGAAATTTACATGCCAAGGCCAGCCGTTAGGCTAAACGCGACTGCAAAAGTACTACTTTCCTATATTCCGGCCAAGCCTTTCTTGCTTTTTTTTATTCTTTTACCCTCTAAAACAACTATTTTGCTTATTCCAAGCGGCAATCTCGGCAAAAAGAGCTACTTTTGCGCACCATTTCCACGGTTCTGCCCCATACTCTCCTCTAAAATCTCCAAGGAAAAACCGTCAAAAACGATGTCCCGCCCCGCCTCCTTCTTTCACAGGCTGTCATACAGCACGCTCCATGTTCTTTTCCCTCCGTCCTGCGCCGTCTGCGGCAGGACTGTGGGCGAGGGTTCCCGCATCTGCGCCGGGTGCTCCGCTGAGATGGAGCCCGTGAGGCTTGCCAAACTCAATGACAACGTCCTCACGCGCCTCTTTGCCCCTTGCGGGAAAGTCGTGAGGGCTGCCAGCCTGCTGCGCTACCACCCCGACACTCTGGTGGCCCAGCTGCTCACGGAGATAAAATACCACCGCCGTCCCCAACTCGCCCTCTATCTTGGAGAATGGATGGCCGGCGAGCTCGCCCCGCGCGGCATGTTCAAGGACATTGACGCCCTCATACCCTTGCCACTCACGCCCAAGCGCCAACAGGAACGCGGCTACAACCAGAGCGAGCGTCTGGCCTGCGGCATCAGCCGCATCACCGGCATTCCCGTGCGCACCGACATCGTCGAACGTATCTCCTTCAGCATATCCCAGACGCGCCTCACCGGAGACGAGCGTCGCAAGAACGTGCAGCAAGCCTTCCGGCCCACCGAGGCCTACCTTCAACTCCTCTCGCAAGGCAAAGGCCTCCGCCACCCGCTTTTCATCGACGACGTCATCACCACCGGCGCCTCCCTGTCGGCCCTCACCGTCGCCGTAGCACCTCCCGAGTTCAGTATCCTGTCCCTCGCCCTCGCCGGCCATCATTCCCTGGCCTCCCTCTCCGAGGACGAAATCCAGCGCGAGACCAGCGCCGACATCACCCGCACCACCGTCTATTTCGACGAGTAATCCCCCCACTCCTTATTTATATATATACGCGCGCGTACGCACGCAGAGTACATTTTCTGCTACGTCTCCTACACCCCGCCCCCTACCCTCCCCCCCCTCATAAAATTATCCCTCTCTCACAACCGCGAATATTTATTCCTAATTTTTTCCTAATTTATGCAGCGCCGCAGGCGATATCCCTTTCCCGAAACTGTAAAATAT
>JAKSLT010000089.1 GCA_024401055.1 Bacteroidaceae bacterium
AAAGTCCCCAAAATTTAGTACAAAATTTTGTCAAAATATTTTACAGTTTCGCGGTGTGGAAATTGGAGAAAAAATAAAGGGATTTTCCGTCGCGCGGTTCAATGGGCCGTCCGTCCCCAAGGCCCAAAAGGGAAACTGCACAAAGCATTTCGGCGCCTACACGGGGCGCCGCAGCGAAGGAAGAGGGCTTTGCGCCGGAATAATTTGGCGTTGTGGAACTTATTTCGTAACTTCGCCGCGCATTTGTGCGTTTACTAAGCACGCCTACCGAAACGTCTTAGAACTTTTACCGAATATATCTGAACTGAAACCTAATGCAAGACATCAGAAACATTGCAATAATCGCTCACGTGGACCACGGCAAGACGACGCTCGTGGATAAAATGCTCATGGCGGGCAATCTCTTCCGCCAAAACCAGCCCACGGGCGAACTTATGCTCGACAATAACGACCTGGAGCGCGAACGCGGCATTACCATCCTCTCCAAGAACGTCAGCATCAACTTCCGCGGCACGAAAATCAACATTATCGACACTCCGGGCCACGCCGACTTCGGCGGCGAGGTGGAGCGCGTGCTCAACATGGCCGACGGCTGCATCCTCCTCGTGGACGCCTTCGAGGGACCCATGCCCCAGACGCGCTTCGTGCTGCAGAAGGCGCTGGAGATAGGGCTGAAGCCCATCGTGGTGGTGAACAAGGTGGATAAGCCTAACTGCCGCCCGGAAGAGGTTTACGAGATGGTGTTCGACCTTATGTTTGAGCTCGGCGCCACTGAGGACCAGCTGGACTTCCCCGTCATCTACGGTTCGGCCAAGCAGGGCTGGATGGGCGAGGACTGGCAGACGCCCACCGACAATATCGAGTACCTGCTGGAGAAAATCGTGGAGGTCATCCCGGCACCCACGCAGCTGGAAGGCCCTACGCAGATGCTCATCACGTCGCTGGACTACAGCAACTACACGGGGCGTATCGCCGTGGGGCGCGTGCACCGCGGCACGATAGTCAAGGGCCAGCAGGTGGTAATCTGCCACCGCGACGGCACGGAGGAGAAGACGAAAATCAAGGAGCTCCACACCTTCACGGGCCTGGGCCGTCAGGAGACGGACAGGGTGGAGAGCGGCGACATCTGCGCCGTGGTGGGTCTCGAGAATTTCGAAATCGGCGACACAATCTGCGATGCGGAAGTGCCCGAACCCCTCCCCACCATCGCCATTGACGAGCCCACGATGTCCATGCTCTTCTGCATCAACGACAGCCCCTTCTTCGGCAAGGAGGGCAAGTATTGCACCTCGCGCCATATCAACGACCGCCTGCAAAAGGAACTGGAGAAAGACCTGGCCCTGCGCGTGGAGCAAGGGGAGGACACCGACCGCTGGACAGTGAGCGGACGCGGCGTGCTGCACCTGAGTATCCTCATAGAGACTATGCGCCGTGAGGGCTACGAACTGCAGGTGGGACAGCCGCAGGTCATCTTCAAGGAAATAGACGGCCAGCGCTGCGAACCCATTGAGGAACTCACGATAAACGTGCCGGAGGAATTTGCCTCCAAGATGGTGGACATGGTGACGCGCCGCCGCGGCGAACTCGTCAATATGCAGACCATCGGCCAGCGAACCGACATAGAATTCCTCATCCCCTCGCGCGGCATCATCGGGTTGCGCACCAATGTGCTCACCGCCAGCCAAGGCGAGGCCATCATGGCACACCGCTACAAGGAATACCAGCCTTACAAGGGCGAAATCCTGCGTAGGCAGAACGGCTCTATGATTGCGCTGGAAGGAGGTACGGCTTACGCCTACTCCATCGACCACCTGCAGGATCGCGGCCGCTTCTTCATCTCGCCGCAGGACGAGGTGTATGCCGGACAGGTGGTGGGCGAGCACGTACACGACAACGACCTCGTCATCAACGTCACCAAGGCCAAGCAGCTGACCAACATGCGCGCCTCGGGTGCCGACGACAAGGCCCGCATCATCCCCCCGACGATATTCTCGCTGGAAGAGGCGCTGGAATATATCAAGGAAGACGAATACGTGGAGGTGACGCCGAAGTCGATGCGTATGCGCAAGACCATTCTCGACCACCTGGCCCGCAAGCGTGCCGGCCGAGAGTAATTGCAGCCCCGCCCGCCCCGCAGGAAGCCCCGCCACGAGCGATTGCTGCCCCTCCCGCCCCCGTGCCAGTGGCGTCAGCCGCTGGCCCTCCCCCTTCATCAGTCACTGATTCACAAACAAATAAAACAACCTCAATGAAAAAGATTTTCTTATCAATGGCCGCAGCCGCCATCATCCTTACGGGCTGCACAGGTCTAGGTAACACAACGGCCGGAGGCAGCGCCCTCGGCAGCCTTCTGGGCAACGGCGCCGGCAATGGTCTCGGCTCCACCGCCACAAGCGCTCTGGCCAAGAGCGGCACCAACGTGCTCGGTTCCTTGTTGGGCAATCTGCTCGGCACCAACACCGTGAGCGAGAAGAACCTCGTGGGTACGTGGAGCTACAAGGGCGTGGACTGCGTCTTTGAGAGCGAGAACGTGCTCAGCAAGCTGGGCGGCGAAGTGGCTGCCAGCGCCCTGGAAAACAAAATCGACGGCTACGTGCAGAAGATAGGCATCAAGCCCGGCGTCACCACCTTCACCTTCAACGCCGACCACACTTGGAAAGCCACTCTCGGCGGCAAGAGCCTCTCCGGCCAGTGGGCGCTCGACACAAAGAACTCCCAGCTGCAGATGACCTACCTCGCCGGCCTCGGCACCCTCACTCCTAAGGTGGCCTTCAACGGCGGCACCCTCAGCCTCCTCTTCGAGAGCAGCAAGCTCCTCACCCTCGCTCAGGGCGTCGGTTCCCTCACCGGCAACAGCGCAGTCAGCAGCCTCAGCAGCCTCATCAAGAACTACAACGGCATGTATGTAGGTCTTCAGATGACGAAATAAACGCAAGACAATCCCCGTCAAGAAGCAGACAACGGCCGGGGGCAGACTCCCTGCCTCCGGCCGTCTCTTTTACCCCCTGCCATGCAGACACTAAGCCAAGAAATCCGCCAGCTGGCCCGCGAGAAAAACGCCGTCATCCTGGCCCACTACTACACAGAGGGCGCCGTGCAGGACGTAGCCGACTTCGTGGGCGACAGCCTTGCCCTGGCGCAGAAAGCCGCGCAGACCGATGCCGACGTCATCGTGATGTGCGGCGTACACTTCATGGGCGAGACGTGCAAGATTCTCTGCCCCGACAAACTCGTCCTCATCCCCGACGCCACGGCCACCTGTTCGTTGGCCGAGAGTTGCCCCGCCGAGGAGTTCGCGGCGTTTGTGAAGGCACACCCCGGGCACAAAGTGCTCTCCTACGTCAACACGTCGGCCGCCACCAAGGCCGTGACCGACGTCGTCGTCACCTCCGGCAACGCCCGCCGCATCGTGGAGTCGTTCCCCGCCGACCAGCCCCTCATCTTCGGCCCCGACCGCAACCTGGGTGCCTACCTCAACAGCGTCACCGGCCGGCAGATGCTCCTCTGGGACGGTTGCTGCCACGTGCACCAGCGTTTCTCCCTCGCCGCCCTCCAGGAGTTGAAGGCCGCCCACCCCGAGGCCAAAGTTCTCGTCCATCCCGAGTGCCCCGCCGCCCTCGTGCAGCTCGCCGACGAGGTGGGCTCCACCGCCGCCCTGCTGAAATACGCCCTGGCCTCCGATTCCGAAGAATTCCTCGTCGTCACCGAGAGCGGCATCCTGCATGAGATGCAACAGAAAGCCCCCGGGAAGCGCTTTATCCCCGTGCCCTCCACCGAGGGTCCCGGCTGCAACACATGCAACTACATGCGCCAGATAACACTCCCGAAGCTCCGCGACTGCCTCCTCCAGGGCGCTCCCGCCATCGAGGTGGACGCCGCCGTAGCCGCCAAGGCCCTGCTGCCCATCCAGCGAATGTTGGAGCTCAGCAAGTAAGGACAACGCGCCGCGGTCAACTGCTTTTTCCCCGCCACCAACTATTAACTGTTAATTGCTAACCGTTAACTATTTTATGCGCCGCCACACACTCACCCTGCTCCTTAGCGCCATTTGCTGCATCACCCTCATCCTGCTGGCACTGCCGCGCGAAAGCAAGTTCGGCTACAGCTACGAAGAGGGCCGCCCCTGGCTCTATCCGTCGCTCATCGCCAGCTACGACTTCCCCATCTACAAGAGCGAGGCCCGCCTCAAGGCCGACCGCGACAGCGCCACGGCATCCTTCCAGCCCTTCTTCGTCCTCACCGACTCCATGGCCGAGCGACAGGGCCGCCACCTCCTTGCCGACTGGCAGGCCCAGCGATTCGAAGATGTGCCCTACGGCTACGTAGCCTTCGTGGGCCGCATGATGGAGCAGATATACTCCTGCGGACTCCTCAGCAACGCCGACATGGCCAGGATGCGCGACAGCCGCACCGGCAACCTCCGCGTAGTAAGCGGCACCTCGGCCAGCAGCCTCTCCCTCACCGATGCGTTCACGCCCCTCTCGGCCTATGAATACATCATGCAGGCCGACTCCGTCCACTACAAGCGCAGCGAACTCGCCCGCCTCCATCTCAACGAGTACCTCAAGCCCAACCTCGCCTACGACTCCGTTCGCACCAACGCCGCCCTCAGCGACGTACTGCGCAACGTCAGCACGACACTCGGCATGGTGCAGAGCGGACAGAAGATTGTGGACCGCGGCGACATCGTCCGCGAAGAGACACTCGCCATCCTCGACTCCTTCAAGCGCGAGAGCGAACTCCGCCACGACGCTTCCAGCAACTTCCTCTTCCTCCTCCTCGGACAGGTAGGCGTAGTATGCGGCGTCATCCTCCTCATGGTCTTCTATCTCCGCCTCTACCGCCGCGACGTCCAGCACAGTCCCCATCACGTGGCCCTCCTTTTCGCCCTGCTCACCGTGTTCCCCGTGCTCACGGCCCTCATGGTATCGCACGAGTTCCTCAACGTGTATCTGCTGCCCTACGCCATGGCCCCCATCTTCATTCGCGTCTTCATAGACAGCCGGACGGCCATCATGCAGCTGCTCGTCATGACCGTACTCTCCAGTATCTGCCTCCATCAGCCCTACACGTTCCTGCTCACACAGCTCGTAGCCGGCCTCGTCGCCGTCTATTCCCTCCGTTCCCTCACCGCACGCTCACAAATCTTCAAGACGGCCCTCGTCGTCACCCTGTGCAGCTGCCTCTTCGGCGTGTTCATCGACCTCGTGCAGGGCGCCACGTTCCAGAACCTCGACCTCAAACTCATATACTACAAGCTCGTCAGCGGTGTACTCCTCCTCTTCACATACCCCCTGATGTACCTCATCGAGCGCCTCTTCAACTTCACCAGCGACGTCACCCTCATCGAACTCACCAACATCAACCACCCGCTACTCAGCAGAATGTCGCGCGAAGCGCAGGGCACGTTCCAGCATTCCATGCAAGTGGCCAACCTCGCCTCCGAAGTAGCACAGGCCATCGACGCCAACGGACTCCTCGTCCGCACCGGCGCCCTCTACCATGACATAGGAAAACTGCAGGCCCCCGCCTTCTTCACCGAAAATCAGGCCGGGCAGAACCCCCACGACAGCCTCACGGAAGAGAAGTCCGCCGCCATCATCATCTCCCACGTAACCGACGGCCTCCGCCTGGCCGAGAAGCACCACCTGCCCAAAGAGATACGCGAGTTCATCCTCACCCACCACGGCACATCCCTCGTGCGCTATTTCTATCAGCAGGCCGTCAACCGCCGCGGCGAGAACCAAGTGGACAAAGACAAGTTCACCTACCCCGGCCGCCCCGCCCACACCCGCGAGCAGGCCATCCTCACCATGGCCGACGCCGTAGAAGCCGCCAGCCGTTCCCTCAAGGAATACACCGAGGAGAACATCCGCGCCCTCGTCCACCGCATCATCGACTCCCAGCTGCAGGCCGGGCTCTTCAAGCACTGCCCCATATCCTTCACCGACATCGACAAGGCCGAACGTGTCTTCACCGAAAACCTCAAGACGGTTTACCACACCCGCATCTCCTATCCCGAACCGTCCCAGGCCGACGAAGCACCCGCCGCCGCCCCGCCCCGCCGCCCCGGCGGCAAGGGCCATCTCTTCGGCTTCCGTTCGAAGAAAAAATAGTCCCCGCCCCGCACCCGCGCCCCGATTCCGATTTTTATCCATCAACCATACCCCCACCCCTCCCACCTCCCTCCCCCACTCCACCCTACAGAAGTAATCTCCCCCTCCCTAACAGGGGAGGGGTGTCAAAGTGCCGCAGGCAGCTTTGACGGGGAGAGGCTCTATATCGCTTTTACCTTCTCAAATTATGCTCACACTCTCTCAAATCAACTGGCCCGAGTATCCCCTCAAGCCCGAAGTGCGCGTCAGCATCCGCCGCACCGCCACCCATCTCCTCCTCCACTACCACGTCAGCGAGCCCGCCGTGCGCGCACAAGAGGCCGAAGACAACGGCAGCGTGTGGGAAGACTCATGCTGCGAGTGTTTCATCAAAGCACCCGAGTCCGACGTCTATTACAACATCGAGTGCAACTGCGTAGGCACCCTCCTCATCGGCCTCGGCGCCGGACGCAACGACCGCAAGCGCTACCAGCCCGCCTGCCTCGCCCCCGTCCGCCGCACAGCCTCCCTCGGACGCACTGCCTTCGGCCTGCGCCAGGAACCCACCGAGTGGGAACTGGAACTTGAGGTGCCCTTCTCGCTCCTCCCCGAGCTCCACGACGACGGACAGCGCACCGACTACGTCGGCAACGTCTATAAGTGCGGCGACCTCCTCCCCCAGCCCCACTTCGTCACCCTCTTCCCCATCCAGACGCCCTCGCCCGACTACCACCGTCCCGAGTTTTTCCAGCCCCTCCCCTTCTGACCGCAGCCGCCGGAGGCTCCCGCACCCCCGCGGCCGGCACGGCAGCCGCGTCTCGCGCACCGCTGCCCGCAAGGACAGATTTGCCGACACCCGCAACGGCTCATCTGCCCGATACCGTTTTGTCAAAATTTTTTACAGTTTATATGCCCGTACAGCGCGATATTCGCGAGCGAAGTGTAACTCGATTGGCTACACGCGATTCTCGCGAAAGTTAGTAAAACACTGACGCATAAAACATTAGCAAAGTATCACGTAAAAACCCCTCCCATTTTCCGCAACTAAATGCCGACTAAGAGCGCATTTCACTGGCACTCCGCGCGAAATTCGCCTTTTTCCGCTTTCCCTAGTCCTCTTTTAATTTTCACTAGTTCCCATTTAATTTTCACTGA
>JAKSLT010000009.1 GCA_024401055.1 Bacteroidaceae bacterium
AAGCCGTTGAAGTCGCCGTCGTTGCGGTAGATGTAGAAGGCCTCGCCGTTCACCAGCGTCTGCCCCGCCATCTGTATGCTGCAAGCCACTGCCAGCAGTATACCAAGAATATACCTCTTAGTTTTCATCGCTTCATAAATTTAAGGCTCTGGTCGCCCACCTTCACGACGTAGGTGCCGGCAGGGAGATTCTGGAGCGAGAAATGAACATTGTTTCGGTTGCCTTCAGCCGTGCCGCTCTCCAGCAGGCGGCCGTTGAGGTCGTAGAGCTGTGCCGTGCCGTCGGGGGCGAGGCCATAGACATCGATGTCGTCGCCGTTCTGGCGGAAACCCGTGCCGTCGGGCAGGGGAGTCTCGATGCTTGTGTTCACACCCTCGTAGGTGTAGCGCAGGATGTTGGAAAGCTGGTACTCCACGCGCACATTGTTCGTCGTGATGACGAGCAGTCCGTTCTCAAAAGTCGTGTGGGGCTCTTCGGCCAAATCGTAGAATACCTTCTGGCCATTCTTCTGCCACACCACGAGCCGCGGGGCAGCCCACGTTCCGGTGCAGAACACAAGGCTCAGCACCAGCAGGAGGATAGTTCTTTTGGCTTTCATAACAATTATGTATTAGAGGTTTACCGCCCCAAAAATACATAAAAATCCCCGCCGCCACCAAATTTTTTGTTCAAAAAGAGTCAAAACCTCACCTGTCTTCGCTGATTTTGCAAACATGGCGTTGCAAATTAGCGCATAGCGTATTTCTCCAAAGCCCTGCCAGTCCTTACATATATTCATCGGAGTTACATTTGCTGCTACATCTCCTACATTGCTACATTTTAGGCGAAAGATTATTTTTTTTGTTGCTGTTGTGCCCCGTTGGGGCGGGACTTCACTGCTCCGATCACCAGGGGCGTTGCCCCTGGCTGGGATGTTACGCCCCTTCGGGGCTTAACACCCAATGGCTCTTGCTGTTGTGCCCCGTTGGGGCGGGGACTTCACTGCTCCGATCACCAGGGGCGTTGCCCCTGGCTGGGATGTTACGCCCCTTCGGGGCTTGCGTAAGCCCCTCCTTCTGACAACCTTTCAAATCTCCAGCATTTATACGGGATACACAAGATTAGATTTTTTTTTGCCGGACACTCATAAAAGTCAATTATCGCTCTTGTAAATGTCACTATCCCCTACTTCCGTTTCGTCAGCACACGTGTGCAAACGGATTTAATCCGGCCAAAGTAGGGCTTACGCACCAAATATATTGTTTTATTCAAGTTTTGCGGGTGTGCCTGGAAGGCACTACAGCCTCGCAGAGGCGGTCAGTAACCGGGTACGAAGTGCCCGGAATAACTGGCAGAGATGTGGCTGCCTGAAAGGCAGTACCTTGTCAGAAAGTACGCTGCATTTCCCAAGGTAGTGCCTTCCAGGCACGCATAGGGGAGATATGTTTATCCGGCAGCATCTCCTTCGTCGATGCAGCCGGTTACTAAGGTAGAGGCTTCCAGCCTCATCATGGGGCTAATAATATGTTAATTGTATAAAACAACCTATTTGGTGCGTAAGCCCTGCGGCCAAAGGGCGCGGAATGCCCTGAAAGGAAAAGGGTGGAGGCGCTGTGGATTACGGCGTATGGGAAGGCCCCCGCGATGAAAGCGTTCTTTCGTCGTGGGGGCCTTTGTTTGCGGTGAGGCTCACAGGGTGGTGGGCTTCGTGTGTCAGTGGAGTGCGAGTGCGGTAATGACCTGTGCGTCCACGGCTTCGTTGAGGGCGGCGACGAGGGCGGGGGCCGTCATACGGAGTTGCTGGCGCAGGGCAGGGGAGGAGAGGGAGACGTGGAGCGTCTGGTTCTCGATGCGCAGGGCTGTGGTGGCAGCGGCTATGCGCGAGCCCACGGCGTCGCCGCAGTGGGCGGCGACGACCTCGGGCCACGCCTTGATGAGACGGTGCTCATTGAGTGGACTCTCCAGCCCGTTGGCACGCAGGAATTGCTGCACGAGCGAGGTGATGGGTTCTTCTTTGGTGCGTTGCATAATAGGGAGCCCCTGATTCTGTCGATTGGAATCGATTGAATCGATTGGAATCGGGAAGAACCAATCGGGGGAGGAGGCTACTTCTGAAGGTAATGCTTTCCTGTTTCTTCTATAATTTTCTTACGGTATTCCATGGGGTAGCCGGGGCGCTCGGGGGGTACGGCGAGGCCGTCGGGGGTCTTCTGGAAGGTGCCGCGGGCGTCTTCTTTCTTCACGGCCATGTCGTTGTACTTCACGATTATCTTCTCGCCGAGTTTCTTCCAGCGGGCGAGCATACCTTGGGCCTTGCGTACGCCGTAGCCGGAGAGGAGGCGCCGGGCCTCGGTGTGGTGGCCTTCTTCGCAGAGGCGGACGGCCTTGGCTTCTATGTCGCTCTGGGCTTTGAGGAGGGCGTCCTCAATGGCGTCGCGCTCCTTCTGGAGCTCGGGGAATATGACGGAGTAGCGTGGATACACCATATTGGCCACCCAGTTCTCTACCCAGAAGGCGGACTTCCACGAGAAGGTGACGTCAGTGGCCGTGCCTTCGGCGTAACACTCGGGGATGCGGGTGGTCTGGCAGTAGATGGGCGTGTAGGCGCACATGTTGGGGTCGTCGTTGCCAATCCAGATGACGCCGCCCACGGCATTGGGCATCGTGCCGCGCAGCTGGGCGATGTAGGTCATTGCCGTCTGCTGCGTGGAGATGGGGCGCTCGTTGAAATACTTCTGTCCGTCGGGGCCGTCGAAGGTGAGGGGCGTGGGACGGTAGGGCATTTCCCACGGGCCCTGGCCGAGGTCCTTCTGCACGTCGAAGGGGGTGCCTTCGTAGTGGTCGCGCATGGACATCATCACGTCGTGGAGCGAAAGTTTCTGGCGCGGCACGAACCACAGGGGCATCACCTCGGGGTTCTCCTGGCAGTGGAGGCCGTCGACGAAGGGGAGGTAGCGGTCCATACCGTCCACCCACTTGTTGAAGAAGCTCCATGCGCGGGCATCGCAGAAGCGCTGGCTGCTCAAGTCGGCTGGCGAATAGGCTGCGGAGAAGGAGAAGTCGGCGTCCTTGCCGGAGAAGAAGCCTTTCTCGCGGGCGAAGGCGATGACGTCCTTGCTGCAGATGACGTTCTGCTTGTCCTTCATGTTGAACTTATGGATGCGGCTCTGGTTGGCGTGGCAGCAGATGGCATCGTCGGGGATGCGCTGGGCCACCCATACGGCACCTTTGCGGCCGGGGCCCTTGCCTATCATCTCCATCACCCATACTTCGTTGGGGTCGGCAATGGAGAAGGACTCGCCCTCGGAGGCGTAGCCGTATTCGGCCACGAGGTCGGTCATCACCTTGATGGCCTCGCGTGCCGTCTTGGCGCGTTGCAGGGCGAGGTGCATGAGGCTGACGTAGTCTATCTTGCCGGTGAGGGTGTCGGCGAGTTCGAGGCGGCCACCGAAGGTCGTCTCCATAATGGCGAGCTGGTGCTCGTTGATGTAGCCGACGACCTGATAGGTGTGGGCCACTTCGGGAATGTCGCCGTAGTAGTGGTTGGCGTCGCCGTCGAATATCTTGCGCACGGCACCGGCGGGATGGTCGGCGGCGGGGAGATACACGAGGTGGCCGTACATACCGTAGGAATCCTGATTGTACGTAATCATTGTACTGCCGTCGGCGGAGGCGTTCTTACCGATGAGGAAGTTGGTGCACGCCAATGACGGAGCGAGGGAAAGGAGGGTGAAGAGAAGAACAGCCTCTCCCCGACGAAGCTGCCTGTGGCACTTCGTCACCCCTCCCCTGTTGCTTTTGGCGACGGCCAAAATGCCGAGGGGGAGAATACCCTGAATCCTTGAAATAAAGGAGGAAAAAGAGAATAAGGACATACTATATAATATCTAATAATGTGTAATATGCAAAAGTATTTTCCCCCTCCCTAACAGGGGAGGGGTGGCGCGGTGCGTTAGCAGCCGCGACGGGGAGAGGCTAATTCACGGCCTTGAAACTCAAGTCCAGCCCCTTGACGCTGTGGGTGAGGGCGCCGAAGGAGATGAAATCGACGCCGGCCTTAGCGTAGGGAATCATCGTGTCGAAGGTTATGCCGCCGCTGGATTCCGTTTCGCACTGGCCGTTCACCATCTCGACGGCGCGGGCGGTGTCTTCGGGCGTGAAGTTGTCGAACATAATGCGGTCGGGGTGCTCGGCGAGAGCCTCCTCCAGTTCCTGGAAGTTGCGCACCTCAATCTCAATCTTGAGGTCCTTGCCCTGTGCCTTGCAGTATTCCTTGGCGCGGGTGATGGCGTTGTGGATGCCGCCGCAGAAATCGACGTGGTTGTCCTTGAGCAGAATCATATCGAAGAGACCTATGCGGTGGTTCGTGCCGCCGCCTATCTTCACGGCCTCTTTCTCCAACATACGCATGCCGGGCGTGGTCTTGCGGGTGTCGAGCACGCGGGTCTTCGTGCCGGCATCGATGAGGGCCTGCTGATACTTGTGCGTCATGGTGGCGATGCCGCTCATGCGCTGCACGATGTTGAGCATGAGGCGCTCTGTCTGGAGGAGAGAGCGCACACGGCCGCGGACAATCATCACGATGTCGCCGGGCTGGATGGCGTCGCCGTCGTTGAGGAACTGCTCAATGACGAGTTCGGGGTCGAAGCGGTGGAATACCTCACGGGCTATGCGCACGCCGGCCAGTATGCCGGGTTGTTTTACGAGCAACTTCTGGGCACCCATCGCGTCGGCGGGGATGCTGCAGAGGGTGGTGTGGTCGCCGTCGCCGATATCCTCGGAGAAGGCCAGGTCAATGAGTTTGTCGTTGAGTTCGTCTACTGTGTACATGATATTGGGAGGAGTTAAAAAGTTAAAAGTTAAAAGAGAAAAGTTGGGAATGGGGAGGCCCGCGACGGGGAGAGGCTGTGTCATGGTGTATAATTGTTGCAAAGATACGCATTTATCCTGATACTTGCCACATTGCCTTGTCAAAAAGTGCGAGCAAAAAGGTGAAAACGTGCGATTTTTGCTATTTACTGCCCCGCTAAAGAGCAGAATGTCGTATTTTTGCACTCGTCGCAAGACACAACATTTATTCACTAAACATTAACAGTTATGTTGACAACGAAAGCCGGCGAACTGGCCGGAGCAATCTGGGTAGCCCTCAGCGAGCAGGGCACTCTCACTGGTAAAGAACTGAAGAAAGCAGCAAAGATCAAGAGCGACAAGGACCTTTATCTGGGTCTCGGTTGGCTTCTCCGCGAGGATAAGGTCTATACTGCCGAAGTAGAAAAAGACATCACCGTTTCTCTGAAGTAATTTCACCGGTGAAAGAAGGCCTCCTCCCCTTCCCGGGAGGAGGCTGTTTTTTTAGTTGACACACATTTCCTTTTAATTCTCAATACTCCCCCTCATCTCCTCCTTAATATCCTAATGAGGTATTTTCCCCTCCCTATGGGGGAGGGGTGGCGCGGTGCCGCAGGCAGCCGCGGCGGGGTGGGGCTTTTATATACATGACTTCCCTCTACATTCACGTGCCTTTCTGCCAGCGGCGGTGCGCCTACTGCGGATTTTACAGCACCACGCACACCGAACTGCAGGACGCCTACGTCGCTGCCCTCCTTCGTGAGATGGCGGCGCGGCCTTGTGCTGACGAAATCGGCACCGTGTATCTCGGTGGCGGCACGCCCTCGCAGTTGGGTGAGGAGCGGCTCGGGCGCATCCTCTCACGTGCGCGCGTATATTATAATATATGTGCGAACGCAGAAGTTACGGTGGAAGTAAATCCCGACGACGTCACGCCGAGCCTCGTTTCCGCCTTGCGTGAAGCGGGCGTGAACCGCGTGAGTATGGGCATCCAGTCGTTTGACGACGGGGAGTTGCTGGCCGTGGGCCGCCGCCATACGGCCGAAGAGGCTTGCCGTGCCGTGGAGACCTTATCCCGCGGCGGCATAGGCAATATCAGCATCGATTTGATGTACGGCCTGCCGGGCCAGACGCTGGAAAGTTTCGCCCGCAGCATAGACGCCGGCCTGCGCCTTCCCGTGCAGCATATTTCAAGCTACGCCCTAAGCGTAGAGGCCGGCACTCCCCTCCACGCCCGTCTCCGGAACGGCACATTCACGGAGACTTCCGACGAAGAACTGCTGGCTATGTTCACGCTTCTGCGTGAGCGCCTTATCTCGTCCGGCCTTGAACATTACGAAATCAGCAATTTCGCCCGCCCGGGCTACGCTTCGCGCCATAATTCCTCCTATTGGGACGGCACGCCCTACCTCGGTCTCGGCCCCGGCGCCCATAGCTACGACGGCCACGCCCTGCGCCGTGCCAACGCCCCCGACCTGCGGGCCTATATCGCCGCCCCCGATGATGCGCCCCACTCCTTGGAGCACCTCACCCCCGACGCGCTCTACGACGAACTCGTCTTCACGCGGCTCCGCACCCGTCGCGGTCTTTCGGTGGCCGAAGTGCCTGCCGACCGCCGCGAATATCTCCTGCGTATGGCCGCCCCCCATATCGCCGCCGGCCGCCTGTCGCTGACGGATGATGTCCTGCGCCTCACGCCCGCGGCACTCTTCATCAGCGACGGCGTGATGAGCGACTTGATGGCGGAGGAAGATTAGCGCAGCGCAGCTATGCTTGCATAATAAACCCAGCAATGTCCGTTTTCGGCCGGCTTGCCCGACGCGACATAAGAAGCCCCGTTTCCGAGAGGAGACGGGGCTTATGTGTATTAAAGTCTGGCTTCGCGTTTTACCTACGAAGGATTATTGCGGCTCGCCATTCTTTGCTATTTCAATCATTATTTTAAATATGGCATACACTTCGCCGTAGGTTCTGCCCTCAAATTGGTCTGTGACATCCATAGTGATGGTACGTCCATTGAGTTCAGCGTCATCTCCTTCTGCCTTAATTTCTTCATAAGCAATCTTAGCGAGTTTTTCGCTGGCGTATGTGGCTTTGGCAATGACTTTTGTCACCATTCCTGTCTTTTCATCAAAGCGCGCATTGATGACCTCTACAACATCTTCGTCGCTCAGCGTGATTTCAAGTTCAGTAGGAGTTTCCTTCGTGAATCTCGGCTCCACCTTGCCGTTGATGAGTTCTTCGAGATTGTTGATGTCTTCTTCGTCGTCACCACAGGCGGTGAAAGTGAAGGTCATTGCTGAAAAAGCGAACAGCAGAGCAAAGAATTTTGTCAGTTTCATTTTTTTTGATATTAAGAGTTAAACAATAAGTGTGCGGTTTATTTTGGGAGACGATATACAATTTGGCACAATATATTTTTATTTATCAAGAATTAAAGAATTAAGGAATTTTTTCGCAGTGTTCTAATAATGAATTTTTAGGAATTACGCAGTGCTGGGCACTGCTGAATTGTTGTCCGCAGGAATTCTGCTGCATCAAGCAGCTAATTCAAAAGAATTCCAGACAGAAGACTGACGGAGTAATTCTTTATTTCTGTAATTCTTGATAAAAATAAAAGACAGGTAGGTTTGTGCCCAAAAGCATATCATTGCCTTATTTTATTTGTCCTCAAAGATTTTCTCCATCACGTCCTCATAATAAGCCAGCTGGCGGGCACGGTCGAGATAGAGGAGGCCCATCTCCAGTTCGGCGGGCACGCCAACCGAGCCATGGCCCGCATCCTTCAGGGATTTGGTGTAGCTGATGGCGTGGGGGATGGCGGTGGTGCGGATATAATCCAACTGCTCCATCACGTTGGCGCGATAGAGGGGCACGTAGCGGGTGTAGAAGTCCTTTATGAGGTTGTCTATCTGTGCGGTCAGGGCAATATAGCGCTGGTTGCAGGCCTGGTCGTTGCCCGTGTCGTCCCAGCCGTTCTCTTCGCAGGCCTTTGTGAGTTCATCGTAGCGGTTCTTGAACTCCTTTTTCCAGAGCGCTACGCCCTCTTCGATAACTTTATCGCGTGCGAGGTCGAGTTCCATGATGTGCTGCATGTCTTTATTAACATCGCTGTTGGCGTCCATGAGGGCTTCCACCTTCTTGAGCTGGCGGTCGGAGTTGCGCACTTTCTGCTGCATCTTTGCTACCTCCTCCGGCGTGTAGGTGAGGCCCATTTGCTTGGCAATGTTGGCGCGCTGCTTGGGATCCTTCACGCTGGCCAGGGCTTGCATATCGTCGATGGACATACCGTTGACGCGGGCATTAGCCATCATTTGCTGGCCCATCTTGGCGGCAGCGGCCTCGCGCTGGGCGGGCGACATCTTGGCCAGGGCGGCTACGTCGATACCGCCGGTGCGCTGCTTGGCCATCTGCATGGCGAAGGCCATCTGCTGTTCCTGCGTCATGCCTTCCATTTTCTCGGCCATCTTCTTGCCCTGTTCTATCTGTTTCTTCTGGGCATCGGACAGATGGTAGGTGTTCTCGTAGGTCTTGCCCACCAGTTCGTTAGCCTGCTCGCTGGCTTCCTTACAATTTCCTTCAAACTCAAGGAAGGCGTCAGTCTTGTTGATCATCTCAAAGTCGGCAGGGAGGGTGGGGCACATGCCCAGAATGCCGTCAACCGTGATTTGTGCGTTTGCCGTGGCGGTCATGGCCATCGCGGCAATGAATAAAGCAATTTTTTTCATGTTTTAATATTTTGGTTGTAGGTTTCCGTCTGCAAAGATACGACTTATTAAGGAAATAGCAACGAAAAGACGGGAAATTATGCATATTTTTGCCCTCGCCATTCCGAAAGGTGTGCCGCAGCCGGTGATTTCCGAAGCTTTTTCTTCCGTTTGCTGGAGCGTTCAGTCCGTCTGCCTTAGCCGGAAGGCGTCTTGCTGCTGACCGTCTGACTTGTTCAGGAAACTAATATGCCTTTCCCAACAAAATTATAGGGAAAACTTGTTGCCGGAGCCGTAGCCGTCGTCCTTTGTCGGCATTTAGTCATCATGGCCACAGCTGTGGCCGATATTTGTCACAGCTGTGACGCATACTTGGCCACAGCTGTGACGCATACTTGGCCACAGCTGTGACGCATACTTGGCCACAGCTGTGGCCAAGATGAACACTTCGGCAATTGAGCGTCGGCAAGGTGGGTCAGGACGTCGTGAAGGAGTGTGAGAAAGGCGCAGCGGGGAGGTGGAGGCAGATTGGCCTATTTACCTGCCAGGAAAGGTCGCAATAATGGCGTGTGAGGCGGGCGATATGTTAAAAAGAGTGGGGATGATGAGTGATAAGTCGGATTTTTTTTGTAACTTTGCCGCGGTATTTATTATTAAAGTGTAAAGAGTATGAAAACGAACTCGCAACTCCGCCGCCAGGCCCGCTTCGGACTGGAAGGCAACTGGGGCATGATGGCTTTGTGCTATCTGCTGATTATCCTGATGTCGTATATTCTGATGCTTCCCATCGAAGCCGGTGCCGCCATCTCGGCTATCAAGGGCGGAAGCGCCGCCGGTACGAACACCGTCTTTGCCAATGTGTGGCAGATACTGGTGGTGATTGCCATGCTTCCGGCCTCGTGGATGCTGAGCGTGATGTGCCTGCGCCTGGTGCGCGGCGATTACGGCCAGAAACAGGTGCGCCTGGGCGAGATAATGGAGGGCTATCGCCACACTAACCGCGTGGTGGGCGCATATCTGGCTATGGTGCTCGTGGTGATAGTGATATTAGTCGTTCCTGCTGTTCTGACGGTGTTGTGGTGCGGCGAGGATACCACCCGATGGCTGCATTCGCAGGATATTGTGGCACTTGGTCGGATGACGATGAAGTTTATCCCCTGCATCATTATATATGTATTTGTAGCGCTGCGTCTGAACCTCTACTGCTTCCTGCTGTGGGACACCGACCTTGGGGCCTTTGCCGTGCTGAAAGAGAGCAACCGTATGATGAAGGGCCGCTGCTGGAAGATGTTCTGCCTGTGGTTGAGTTTCATCGGGTGGGCCATTCTGGCAATGTTCACCTTGGGCATAGGTTTCTTGTGGTTGCAGCCTTACATAACGGCTTCGATGGGCGCCTTCTACGACGACATCCGTGCCGAAGAGGCCGCTGCCGCCGTGGAGTGTGAGGCCGTGGAAGAAATGCCCGCAGCCCTTGATGTAGAACCGAAAGACGAATAAAAGAACTTTGACAAGAAAGAAGAAACCCCTCCCTCTGCTTGAGGGCATAGAGATAACCGATGTGGCAGCCGAAGGCAAGGCGCTGGCACGGGTGGACGGCATGGCCGTGTTCGTGCCGTATGCCGTGCCGGGCGACATTGTGGACCTTCAGGTGCGCCGCAAGAAGCACTCGTTCATGGAAGCCGACGTGGCAAGGCTGGTGAAGCCGAGCCCGTTGCGCGTGGAGCCGTTCTGCAAGCACTTCGGCGTGTGCGGCGGCTGCAAATGGCAGTGCCTGCCCTACGAAGAGCAACTGCGATGGAAGCAGAAACAGGTGGAGGACAACCTCCAGCGCATCGGCAAGGTGGAACTGCCGGAGACGAGCCCCATCAAGGGCAGCCAACTGACGCGCGGCTACCGCAACAAACTGGAATTCGGCTTCTCCAACCGTCGCTGGATGACGGCCGAGGAGATGCGCGAGAAAGCCGAGTGGCAGCCCGGCGTGGGCTTCCACATCCCCGGCGCCTTCGACAAGATATTGGACATTGAGGAGTGCCACCTGATGGACCCCGTGCAGGACCGCTTGCGCAACGGCGTGAGAGCGTTTGCACTGGAACACGGCATCAGTTTCTTCGACCTGCGGGCACAGAACGGCGTGGTGCGCAACATGATGGTACGCACGGCTTTGCCCCGCGAGGACGCCCCCGAAGGCGAACTGATGGTGGTGATGCAGTTCTGCTGGCAGACGCCGGAAGAAGAAGGCCAGGCCATGCAGGTGATGGACTACCTCAAGCGGGAGTTCCCCGAGATAACGTCGCTGATGTACGTGAACAACACGAAGTGCAACGACACCATAGGCGACCTGCCCGTGCTCCTGTACGCCGGACGCGACCATCTCATAGAAACGATGGAGGGCCTGCGCTTCAAGGTGGGGCCCAAGTCGTTCTACCAGACCAATACGCTGCA
Source organism: Bacteroidaceae bacterium (assembly GCA_024401055.1). GTDB lineage: Bacteria > Bacteroidota > Bacteroidia > Bacteroidales > Bacteroidaceae > Alloprevotella. Next base: position 10,977 of record JAKSLT010000009.1, read on the forward strand.
GGCGTATGAACTTTATAAGGTGGCCAGAGAGTTTGCCTTCGGAGAGCAACTGTCAACTGATAACTGTCAACTGCCAATTGTTTACGACCTCTACACCGGCACCGGCACCATCGCCAACTTCGTGGCCGCCCGGGCGCGTCAGGTGATAGGCATAGAGTACGTGCCCGAAGCCATTGAGGACGCGAAGGTGAACGCCGCGCTGAACGGCCTGACGGACAAGACACTGTTCTACGCTGGCGACATGAAGGACATACTGACCGACGACTTCATCAAGGAGCACGGGCGTCCCGACGTGATAATTACCGACCCGCCCCGCGCAGGTATGCATCCCGACGTGGTGCAGGTGATATTGAACGCTGCCCCCGAGCGCATCGTCTATGTAAGTTGCAACCCCGCCACACAGGCCCGCGACCTGCAACTGATGGATGAGAAATACCGCGTGGAAAAAGTGCAGCCCGTGGATATGTTCCCGCATACGCATCACGTGGAGAACGTCGTGCTGCTCGTGAGACGGGAAAAGTAGCAGCCCCTCCCCGTCGGGGCAGGCCCCCTCTACCTCCCCCAAGGGGGAGAATCCGCGCCACCCCTCCCCCATAGGGAGGGGAGAATACTCCTAAAGGTCAGAGGCGGAAAGAAAAGAAAGAACAACTTACTTATTTTTTATTTTTTACTTTTTACTTTTTATTTAATTTATTACCCGTGGCGATAAAAGCAGACCCGTTGGTGGAAAGGCGCATAAAAGCGTGCGCATCGGCAGAGGAGTTCTGGACACTGCTTATGGAAGTGGTGCCGCAGAATAGCCGCGCCTACCTCGGGAGCGTGCTGAAACAGGGCGCACCGCTGTTGAGACAGGGACAGTTGGGACTGCCCGACGAAAGGTTGGGGCGTTTCTGCGCACAGGGCTCGGAGATAGACCGCGCCAAGGTGCTGGACTTCCTCCTCGGGTGCCCGGGAGTGGCCACATATTACGAAGCCTTCCAGTTGTTCAAACACATGGCCGACAACCGCGCCGCACTCTACCGTTACTGCCAACGGCTGATGAACGAGGGCAGCGACATAAGTTATAATCTGGCCTCGGTGATGAGTCTGTATTTCGACCTTCAACTGCCCGCCACCTTTGCCCTGCGCGTGGAGCCCTACCAACTCTCCCGCCTCGATGCAGGCTATGACGCATTCAGAAAAATACTGAAACCATGAGATATATCAAAGCATTCATCCTTCTCGCCCTTATCCTTCTCGTGCCCTTTACGGGTGAGGCACAGGAAAAGAGCAAGCCCGTAGAAACCAAGGGCCTCTTCAACGTTATCAAACAGGACGCTGACTATTTCTTCGACGTGCCCGACGCACTGCTGTCGCGCCAACTGTTGGCCAGCGTGCGCTTCACCAGTACCCCGGCCGGCATAGGAAAATATGGCGGCGAGAGCATCGTGACGCATACGGTTTACTTCCAGACGGCCCCCAACAATCAGTTGCTGCTGCGCTCCAATATCCTCGTGAACAACGCCGACCCCACGGACGAAATCAACCGCGCCGTGCAGGCAGCCAGCGAAGACCCCATCATTGCCGCCTTCAAGGTGGAGAAGAGGGGCAAAGGCTTCCGCCGCATCAAAGTGTCGGACTTCTTCCGCGGCAGCGACGCCCTCGGCTTCCCGCAGAAGGTGAAACAACAGTTCAGCATCAGCCAGGTGAACGGCCAGCTGTCGTTTATTGATACCATCAAGACGTTCCCGATGAACACCGAGGTGCGTGTGACCCGCACTTACTACGGCAACACCGGCAGTTACGCCGCACAACTCACCGGCGGCGTGACCTTCGGCCTCAATATCTCCTTCGTGCTTCTGCCCGAACAGCCCTATCAGCGCCGTCTGTTCGACCCCCGCGTGGGCTACTTCGCTGACAACTTCGCCTATTTCTCCGACAACCAGCAGCGCGTGCAGCCCCGCCGCTTCATCACCCGCTGGCGTCTGGAACCGAAGGACTCCGCCGCCATTGACTCCATGAAGCAGGGCTATCTGGTAGAGCCCAAGAAGCCCATCGTCTATTACATTGACCCCGCCACGCCCAAGCAATGGCGCCCCTACCTCATTCAGGGCGTGAACGACTGGCAGAAAGCCTTTGAAGCTGCCGGCTTCAAGAACGCCATACGCGGCGAGGAGTGGCCCAATGACTCAACAATGTCTATGGAGGACGCACGCTTCAGTGTGATTCGCTACCTTGCCAGCGACATTGCCAACGCTTACGGTCCGCAAATCCACGACCCCCGCAGCGGCGAGATACTGGAGAGCCACATTTGCTGGTATCACAACGTGATGACGCTCGTCCACGACTGGTATATGATACAGGCCGGCACGCTTGACGAGGCTGCCCGTCAGATGAAGTACGACCCCGAACTGATGGGCCAGCTCATCCGCTTCGTCAGCAGTCACGAGGTAGGCCACACGCTGGGCCTGCGCCACAATTTCGGCTCTTCCAGCACCGTGCCCGTAGATTCCCTCCGCAATAAAGCCTGGGTGGAGGCCCACGGCCACACGCCCTCCATCATGGACTACGCACGCTTCAACTATGTGGCCCAGCCCGAGGACGGCATAAGCCACGACGGCATCTTCCCGCGCATCGGCGACTACGACAAGTGGGCTATACAGTGGGGCTACACGCCGATGTTCGAAGCATACGACGATGACAGCGACCACTGGGAACTGGAGAAACTCATCGGCAACCGCCTGCGCGACAACCGCCGCCTGTGGTTCGGCGACGGCGAAACCAACCGCACCAACGACCCGCGCTGCCAGACCGAGGACCTCGGCGACGACGTCGTGAAAGCCTCCGAGTACGGCATCCTCAATCTCAAGCGCGAACTGAAGGCCCTGCCCGAGTGGACGTATGAGAGCAACGACATCAACGGCGCCAACCTCTCCTCCCTCTATCGCGGAATAGGCCAGCAGCTGCAGCGCTACACCGGCCACGTGATGCGCCACTTCGGCGGTACGGAGTACAACTACCGCACCATCGACGAGCCCGGCGACATGTACGTCCTCACCCCCCGTGCCAAACAGAAGGACTGCATGGCCTTCATGAAGCGCCTCTATCTCGACGCCGCACCCCGCTGGATGGTGGATTTGCCCTACATCAAGCGCCTCACCCCCGACCCCGAGGACAACCTCTGCCGCCTGGGCAAGAGCGTAGTGGGCAATATGACGAGTGCCAGTGTACTGGAGCGCCTCACAAGCGAATATCCTGCCGACGACTACCTCTCCGACATTGAGGCCTCCGTATTCAAGGCCGGCGCCTCCGGCCTCTACCAGCGCGCCCTGCAGGACAGCTACGTGCGAGCCCTCTGCGATTATTATACGAGTAAGCTCGGGCAGAGCGACTATGCCGGTGTGTCCGCCGTAGTGTTCAAGCACCTCAAGGCCCTCCAGCAGCGCTTCGCCGGCAGCAGCGATGACTATACCCTTCGCCTGAAGGATGAAATAGACCGCGCGCTGAAGATTTAGCCACGGGACAACAGACAGACAACAAGACAACAGACGTCTTTCGCCTATGCGACGAAAGAAGACGGCAAGCCCGTCAGCAAAATACTGATTATACGTGAACGAAATAGTAAATAACATTTGGCTTGAGTTCAGCAGTTACACGCAACTCATAATAAAGGGCCTGCTCATCGGCATCATCGCTTCGGCACCGATGGGCCCAGTCGGCATACTCTGCATCCGGCGCACACTGCGCAAGGGCCGCATCTACGGCCTCGTGACGGGTGCCGGCGCAGCGCTGAGCGACATTCTCTACGCCCTGATTACCGGTGCGGGCATGGCCTTCGCCGTGAATTTCATTGAGAACAAACAGAACATCTTCTGGATGAAACTCATCGGTGCCGTGGTGCTCTTTGCCTTCGGTTTGTACCTCTTCCGCAGCCTGCCCAAGGCCGTGCCCGAGAGCAACCAGCCGCAGAAAGGCAACGGCACGCTGTGGAGCAATTTCCTCACCGCGTTCCTCCTCACCCTCAGCAACCCGCTCATCATCTTCCTGTTCCTCGCCGTTTATAATATGTTCACCTTCGTGATTCCCAACCACTGGTTCGCGCAGGCCCTCGGCTATCTCAGCATCGTGGGCGGCGCCATGCTATGGTGGGGCGGTCTGACGTGGGTGCTCGTCCACATGAACGACAGACTGGGCAACAACTTCGCACAGACCCTTAACCGTATCATCGGCACCCTCGTCATCATCGGCAGCGTGCTGACCATCGTAAAGACCCTTTTCAACCCTGCCTTCCTTTTCTTCCTCGACTGATGAAAGCCATAGTAATAGGTGCCACCTCCGGCATAGGACTTGAAGTGGCCCGCCTCCTGGCGCAGAAAGGCTGGACGGTGGGCATCGGCGGCCGCCGCGAAGAGTTGCTGGAAGCCCTCGTGAATGATACTCCGGGCATAGTGGCCTGGCGGCGTATTGACGTCACCGCGCCCGACGCTCCCGAACAACTCACGGCGCTTGCTGACGAGATGGGCGGCATAGACCTCTACTTCCACGCCAGCGGCATAGGCTACCAAAACCTCTCCCTCAACGCCGACGAGGAACTGGCCACCGTCCTCACCAACGGCGAGGGCTTCACGCGCATGCTTACCGCGGCCTTCAATATGTTTGCGGCTCGCGGTGGCGGACATATCGCCGCCATCACCAGCATTGCCGGCACCAAAGGCCTGGGCGCTGCGCCCGCCTATTCCGCCACCAAGCGCTTCCAGCGGCATTACCTTGAAAGCCTTGATCAACTGGCCCACATGCGTCGCCTTCCCATCCGTTTCACCGAGATACGCCCCGGCTTTGTCAGCACCGCCCTCCTCAAGGACGACTATTACCCCCTCCAGATGCAGCCCGCCGCCGTGGCCGCCTCCATCGTCAAGGCCGTAGAGAAGAAACGCCGCGTAAAAACCATAGACTGGCGCTACCGCATCCTCGTATTCTTCTGGGGACTCATCCCCCGCTGCCTCTGGGTAAGGATGAACGTCAGGAGCAAAGAGGCCTAACCTTCCTCAAAACCATATAACCTCAAAACCTTATAACCCCAAAACCTCAAAAAACATTATTATGAAAAAGTATCTTGCAGAAATGTTCGGCACCATGGTGCTCGTTCTCATGGGCTGCGGCGTGGCCGTAAGCCTCAACTGTTCTTCCGACTGCACCGTCACGATGAATGCCGGCAGTGTCATCGGCACGGCCCTCGCCTTCGGTCTCGCCGTAGTAGGCATGGCCTACACCATCGGCGGTATCAGTGGCTGCCACATCAATCCCGCCATCACCCTCGGCTGCTGGGCCACTGGCCGCATGAGCGGCAAGGACGCCGGCATGTATATGCTCTTCCAGGTCATCGGTGCCTTCATCGGCAGCGCCCTGCTTTGGCTCCTCGTAGGCAATGTCGAGGGGCTTGAAGGCACAGGTGCCAACGACCTCCAGGCCGGCGTCAATGTCGTCGGCGGACTGCTGGCTGAAATCATCTTTACCTGCGTCTTCGTGCTCGTAGTGCTGGGTGCCACCCACAAGACCAACGGCGCCACCAACAACTTCGCCGGCCTCGCCATCGGTCTCACCCTCGTGCTCGTCCACCTCGTCTGCATCCGCTACACCGGCACCAGCGTGAACCCCGCCCGCAGTATAGCACCCGCCATCTTCCAGGGTGGCACGGCCCTCTGCAACCTCTGGATTTTCATCGTAGGTCCCTTCGCCGGTGCCCTCGCCGCCGCCGGTATCTGGAAGGCCATCGAGACTAAGGAATAAAAGTCTTCGCTTCTTCTGAGCGCAGTCCCGTACAGTGGCTGCGCCCCCAATAGAAAACAACGCCCCCCGTGCATCAAGCGCGAGGGGCGTTGTAGTTTGTCGTTTCACAGATTTTACTCCAGTTTTCCCCTATAAGGACTGGAGTTTCTCCCTATAAGGACTGGAGTTTTATCCTATAAGGACTGGAGTTTCTTCCTATAAGGACTGGAGTCCTAACAGGGGAGGACTGGAGTCCTAAGGGGGATACTGTGCCGTTTTACAGGGAACCGATAATTTTCAGCGTGAAGAAACCTGTGTCCTTCACCGTGAAGCCGAGCGAGGCATAGAGGCTGCGTGCTGCCGTGCGGCTGGCGCGTGAGGTGAGTTGCAGGGTAAGGGGCGCGCCTCCGCCCTCCGTCTGCTTGGCGCGGCAGAAGTCCAGGATATGCTCCATAAGGGCACGTCCCAGGTGCTGACCGCGGCACATGGGGCTTACCACCACGTCCTCAATGCTCCCTTTCCACCCCAGGGGGGAGCAAAAGAGGCACAGCGTGGCGGAGCCCACGATGTGGCCTCCCTCATCCGTGGCCACGAAAAGGTGGCAGTCGCGGCTCGCAAGGGTGCGGCGCAGCGACGCCTCGCTACACTGGGCCGTGTCGCTCAAGTGGCGCATAAGTGCAGCCATCTCATCGCACAGGGTAGGGGAGTAGGCTATGACTTCGCTGATATTCATCTCGCCTTCTCTTTATTTCACAATCTTCTTGCCGTCCTTTACGATAAGGCCCGTGCTTTGGGTGGCGGGGCGTCCTTGAAGGTCGTAGGGGGTTGACAGTTGGCCCGTCTGTTGTCTGTTGTCTGCTGTCTGTTGTCTTTCAATTCCCTCGGGATTGGTCAGCAGCTCGTAGGCTGTGCGGTCGGTCACGATCCAGTAGGTGTACTGGGCGTGGGGCAGCTTGTTGCAGAACACGGTGGAGAGGTTCGTGGTGCGGTCGCAGCCCAGATAGCCGGCCTCGGTGCGGATGCGGAAGATGCGTGAGGTGGCCTTGAGGGCGGCATCGTTGGTGTTCAGCGTCTGCGAGGTGGGCTCAAAGTGCAGCGTGAGGGGCGTGTCGGCGCTCGTCGTGCCGTTGCCCACCTTGAAACCCGAACTCTTGGCGCTCAACACGCCTTTGTCGTAGGCCACGTTGGCCTGCCAGCCGTCGGCGTGGGGCAGGATGCGGAGCATCGTGGGCTCGGCGCTGCTGGAGAGCGTGCAGGTGAGCTTGAAGGCCATCGTGAAGTTGTTGGTGCCGTCGTAGAGGCTGATGTTGTAGTTGTGCTCGGGGTTGAAGAGCTCGCGCTGGGTGTTCATATCGCTGGGGTTCTCGCCGATGTGGGTGGGGAGGAGCATCCAGCAAGCGTGGCCCAGCGAGTCGGCGGGCGTGGCGGTGCCGTAGCCGGCGATGCCCTTGCCGCCTACCTCGTTGCAGTCCATCACGGTGCCGTCCTGCTTCAGGTAGAAGTATTTAGGCGCCTTGTCGGGGAACATCTGCTTGACGGTGTAGGCGGCCTCCGGGCTGGCCGTGGAGCCTGCGTTGCCGCCGTTGGTGAGGGCGCCGAAGTAGTCGCCCGTGCCCGTCTGGATATAATAGGAGTCAGCCTTCTTATCCTTGGCGATGAAGCGCACGAGCATTGAGGCCCCCACCTCCGTAGGCTCGCCGCCGATGACGAAGCGCGCGTTCTGCACCGTCTTGCCGAGGCCCGAAGAGTGGGCGGCGGAGTAGCGGCCGCAGTTGTATAGCACATACCACTGGCCTTCCTCCATGCTGGTGCAGGGGTGCATGATGTCGGCGGCGGCGTAGAGGCCGCGCAGTTCCTCCAGGGGAGCGTCGGCGCTCAGCACCACGTCGTCGTTCTGCTTCGGCATGAAGAAGTTGGCGGCCTGGCCGCTGGAGAAGCCGTTCATGTTGGCAATGGTGTAGAAGCCGTTGCCGCCGCCGCTCCAGCCCATATTGAGGTGGAGGCGGCCCATGGTGTCGTAGCCGTCTGCCACGAAGGCGTGGTTGCCCTGACCGTTGTTGCCGGTGAGGAGGATGGGATGGCCCTCGTCCAACTCGTCGTAGATACGCTGCTCAAAGGCCCCCAGGTCATAGCCCGAGAACTCCGAGCGGACGCCCTCGAAGAAAGCGTTCACGCCATCCGTCACCGTGGAGGTGTAGGTGCCCGAGTTGCCCGGGGCATAGTACATCTCCGAGGCCACGCCGCAAGCATACATCAGGCGGGCCACCGCCATCTGCGCGGCGTAGTTGGCGCTGCTGCTGTAGGTGGGCTTCATATTGGCCCAGTCCATAGGCATCGTGGCGAGGTTGGCCGTCACGTAGGCCATGTGGTAGGTGCCGTCCAGATAGAAGTAGCGCTTCTGGCCGCGGGCACGGGTGGGCACGCCGAACTTCTGGTTCATCGTGTAGAGAATCTGCGCCAGTGCCGTGGCCACGCAGCCGGAGGCCGAGCGGCGGTCCTCGCCGTTCTGGTAGAGCGTGGGGCACATCAGGTTGTAGGGCTCGCCCTGGTCCCACTTGCATTTCATCAATTCGGCCACACCGAAGGGATTATACTGTGCCGTAGCACCGATAAACTGCGGCTCCGTGCCCGTCTCCGCGCAGTGTTGCAGGTAGGCGTCGAGGGAGGCGACATAGCCCTGGAAGTTCGTGTTGGTAGCGGCGTCGGCGTAGTTGTCGGTGCTGTAGCCCATCACGGCGGGCAGGCTCGTGTCGCGGCTCACGAGGGCGAAGCCCCCGTCCTTGTAACCTACGATGCCCATCTGGCGGTGACTGGCCAGCATCGTCACGGCCTCACGGCCGGAGGAAGCCACGGCCTTCGTGCGCATCAGACCTTGACGGCTGAACACCTGCGTGGCAGCGTTGAACATTTCCTGCGTGCTGCGCTCACGGGCGGTGGCAGGGATAAGGGTCGCTGCAACGAGCGCCAACATACAAACCTTTTGGAGAGTCATATTGCTATATTATATATAATGTGTTGATTAAAGATTATAGAACGCGCGGAAGGCGCGGATGCAGTATTCGTGGTCGGCGCAGGAGCCCGTCTCGCGGCAGGAGTGCATGGCCCAGATGGGGTTGCCCATGTCCACGCCGCGGAGGGGGAGGGAAGAGGCGAGGATGTTGCCGAGGGTGCTGCCGCCGGCTACGTCGCTGTGGTTGACGAAGCGCTGGCAGGGCACGCCGGCCTTCTCGCAGATGCTGGCGAAGACGGCGGCGGAGACGGCGTCGCTGGCGTACTTCTGGGCCGCATTGAACTTGATGACGGGGCCGCCGCCCATCACGGGGTGGTTGGTGGGGTCCATCTTCTCGGGATAGTTGGGGTGCCAGGCGTGGGCGTTGTCGGCGCTAATCATAAAGGCGTGTTCGACGGCGCGGGCGTAGTCATCGAAGGTGCCGCCCTGGAGCGTGACGATGCGCTGGAGGAGCGTGGCGAGGAAGGGGGATCCGGCGCCCTGCTTGGTCTGCGACCCCGTCTCCTCGTTGTCGAAGATGGCCAGTATCTGCGTGGTGCCGGGGGCCGCATCGGCAGAGAGGAGGGCTTCAAGGCCGGCGTGTACCATGGAGAGGTCGTCGAGACGGCCGCTGCTGATGAACTCGGCGTTGAGGCCTACGCGGGTGGCCGGTGTGGTGTCGTAGAGATAGAGGTCGAAGTCAAGGATGTCGGCGGTATCGCAGCCGATCTCGGCTGCGATGAGGGGGAGAAGCACGGGGGCGCTCTTATCCATCTGGGCGGCGAGCACGGGGAGCATATCCTTTTGCTTGGAGAGTTTCACGCCGTCGTTCACCTGACGGTTGAAATGGATGGCCAGGTTGGGGATGGTGAGCAAGGGACGCTGGATGTGGAGGAGGCGTGTGGCGGGGTGCATCGGGTCGTCGGTACGCACGATGACGCGGCCGGCGAGGGAGAGAGGCCGGTCGAACCATGTGGAGAGGATAGGACCGCCATAGACCTCGGTGTTGAGGCGTACGATGCCGCCTTCGCCGTGCATCTCTGCCGCGGGTTTGATGCGGAACGTGGGGGAGTCGCAATGGGCGCAAACGATGTGGAAACCGGCCTCAGCGAGAGACTTGCTACCTATGCGCAGGGCGTAGAGCGAGGAATCGTTCTTGGTGAAATACACGGTGTCGCCGGCCTTGAGTGCGGGCATGGCGGCGGTGGCGTCAAGAGCGCGGAAGCCTGCTGGCTCCAGTCTATTGCGCAATGCCTCCACCGCCAAGAAGTTGACGGGGGAGGCATTGAGGAAAGAAATGAGGGAGTTGATCATAGTAGGGAAAAAGATTCACGGCCCCTCCTCGTTGCGGCTGCCTGCGGCACCGCGCCACCCCTCCCCCTGCAGGGAGGGGAATATACCACTAAAGGATGGAGACGAGGGTATGAGACGGTGGAGTGATATTATTATATATAATGAGTGCGACCTTTAGGACATTATCCCCCTCCCAGCAGGGGGAGGGGTGGCGCGGTGCGAAGCAGCCGCGACGGAGAGGGGCTTTACTTAATGTTAGGTTCTTCCAGTCCATAGCCCTTCTTCTTATCCACGGCCTTGAGGTAGACGCCGATGAAGAAGGCGGCCACGCCGAGGCAGGCGAGCATGACGAGGGGCCAGGTGTAGTCGTAGGCCACGGGGTCGGTGACGCCGGGATTGGTCTTGTCGAGGACCTTGCCGATGAGGAGAGGGAAGAGCCAGAGGCCGATGTTCTGAATCCAGAAGATAAGGGCGTAGGCAGAGCCAATAATCTTTTCGTCAACGAGCTTGGGCACGCTGGGCCAGAGGGCGGCGGGCACGAGAGAGAAGCTGGCACCGAGCACGAGGATGGTGATGTAGGCCACCATGATACCGCCGGCGGCAGAGCCCTTGAAGAGCGGCAGCACGAAAGCGAAGGTGAGGTGGCAGAGGATGAGGAGCAGGGAGCCAATCATCAGCATGGAGGCTGCCTTACCCTTGTGGTCCACGTAGCTGCCGAGGATGGGGGTGATGGCCACGGCCAGCAAGGGGAATACAGCGAAGACCGTCTCTGCAGAGCCGCGGCGGTAGCCCATGTAGCAATATACGACGAGGGCCACGATGGCGGTAATCATGAGACCGTACTTCTTGGTCTTGTCCTTGGAGAAGTTGCTGGAGAAGGAGCAAACGGCCACGGCGAGCATGATGATGTACTGCACGATGGTCACAGTGTTGCTGGCCCAGAAGCCTTCGCCGGGCGTGAGGGTGAGGTTGCACTGGAGCATATTCACGGCATACTTCTGGAAGGGGAAGATGGCGCTGTAGTAGAGCACGCAGAGCAGAGCCACGAGCCAGAAGCCCTGGCTGGAGAGGATGCGGCCGATGTCACTAACCTTGAAGGGATCGTCCTTCTCTTCGGCCTCGCCGGTCTGGGCGTCGAGCTTCTTATCCATGAAGAAATAGACGATGCACATCATCAGGGCGATGCAGAGGAGCACCACGCCGAAGGCTACGGAGCGGGACACGCTGATTTCACCGCCGAGTTTGGCGAAGAAGGGCGAGAATATCATGCAGGTAGCCACACCAAGACGGGCGAGGGCCATCTCTGAACCCATGGCGAGAGCCGTCTCGCGGCCCTTGAACCACTTCACGATGCCGCGGCTTACGGTGATGCCGGCCATCTCGCAGCCGCAACCGAAAATCATAAAGCCGACGGCAGCGAATTTAGCGCTTGCGGGCATACCCTGATAGAAGGGAGAAATACCGAGTTCGTCGAAGCCGGGGATGTAGTTGAGGTTGTTGGTAAACCAAGTCTCAAGACCGCTGCCGATGAAATAGTCGCTCACGGCGTAGTACTTGATGATACCGCCGCAGAGCATCACGGCACCGGAAAGGACGGCGGTGAAGCGCACGCCCATCTTGTCGAGAATAATGCCGGCGAAGATGAGGAAGAAGACGAAGACGTTGAGGAACGTTTCAGAGCCCTGCATCGTACCGAAGGCAGTGCTGTCCCACCCACGCTGGGACTGCATGAGGTCCTTGATGGGGGAGAGGATGTCCATGAAGATGTAGGAACAGAACATTGCCAGCGCCAGGAGGAGGAGCGCTGTCCAGCGCATAGCCGCGCTGTCACGAAGAGTTGTTTTTTGCATAGTGTATTTTATTGTTTAATTTTATTGAGGCAAGAGTTGGAGTAGTTGCAGCAGAAAGGGAACCGTTTACTTCAAATATTTATCCAGGAAACGGAAGAATGTGCGCTGCCAGAGTATGCCGTTTTGGGGCTTGAGCACCCAGTGGTTCTCGTCGGGGAAGAGGAGGAGTTGGGCGTCGAGACCGCGGAGGCGGGCGGCGTTGAAGGCTGATTCGGCGTGGGTGTATTCAATGCGGAAGTCCTTCTGGCCGTGGATGCAGAGGATGGGCGTGTCCCAGTTCTGCACGTAGAGGTGGGGCGAAGTCTCGAAGGCTTTCTGCATTTGGCCTTTGGCGTTCTTATACCAGGGGGCGGCGCCCATGTCCCAGTTGGGGAACCACATCTCTTCGGTCTCCACATACTGCTGCATGGTGTTGTAGATGCCGTCGTGGGCGATGAAGGCCTTGAAGCGCTTGTTGTGGTTGCCGGCCAGCCAATAGACGCTGAAACCACCGAAGGAGGCACCCACGGCGCCGAGGCGGTTCTTATCCACGTAGGGCTCGTTGGCCACGTCATCGATGGCGGCGAGGAGATCCTGCATACACTGTTCCGTGTAGTCGCCGGAGATTTCCTCAAGCCACTCCATGCCGAAGCCGGGAAGGCCGCGGCGGTTGGGGGCTACGACGATATAGCCGTTGGCGGCCATAATCTGCAAGTTCCAGCGGTAGGACCAGAACTGGCTCACGGGGCTCTGGGGGCCACCTTCGCAGAAGAGAAGGGTGGGGTACTTCTTGGCAGGGTCGAAGTGGGGCGGATAGACTACCCACGAGAGCATCTCCTTGCCGTCGGTGGTCTTTGTCCAGCGCTCCTTCACCTCTCCGAAAGCGAGGCGGGAGTATGTGGCGGCGTTGATGTCCGTCACGCGGGTCTCGCCGGCAGCGAGTCCTTGCTCCGTCAGGGGCTGACGGCTGCGGACGTCGGCGGTGACGAGCATAGGCTGCTTGCCGCGGGCGCGCTTGCCGTTGTATAATTTAATAAGGTAGAGTTCGTCGGCCTGGCAGAGGCTGTGGCGCTTGGCCCAGAGGTTCATGCCGTCGGCGGCGAGGGAGCAGAGGGAGTAGTCGCAGTAATCATCAGTGAGTTGCTCCACCTGTCCTTCCCTGTTGGTGGCGTAGATATTGGTGCGGCCGTGCCATACAGCCGTGAAGAAGAGGCGCTGACCGTCGGGGCTCCAGAGGAAATCCTCCACGCCGCTCTGGCGTCCTTCGCCGAGGTCCTCCGTCACGAAGGTGTGCTTGCCCGTAGCCACCTCCATGATGCAGAGGCGGGTGCGGTCGCTCTCGTAGCCGTCGCGGGCCATGGAGCGGAAAGCGATGTACTGGCCGTCGGGCGAGAAGGCGGGGTTGTCGTCGTAGCCCGGGAAGGGCACGGCACCGAGGTTGGCGGGCTGGTCGGCCAGCGTGCGGGTGGGGTCGGCGTGTACGGCCATGCGGTTGCTGGGCTGGTTGTCCTTGCAGAGGTTGCGCGTCTTACCCGTCGTGATGTCATAGAGGAAGATGTCGGAGTCGGTGCTGATGGCATAGTCACGGCCCGTCTTCTTGCGGCAGGTGTAGGCCACGGTGTTGCCGTCGGGGCTCCAGGCGAGTTGCTCCACACCGCCGAAGGGCTCCATCGGACTCTCGTAGGGCTCGCCTTCCAGAATGTCGCACACGAGGTTGGCCTTGCCGCCTTCAATCTTATAGAGGAAGGGGTGGGGAGCCTTCATTACGTAGTGGTCCCAGTGCTTATACATCAGGTCGTTGATGACCATGCCCGTGGCTTTGGGGAGGTCGGCCTCCTTGGCGGCTATGCTGGTGTTTTGGTCCACCTCCTTCACGAGGATGACCTTCGTGGCGTCGGGCGAGAAGAGGAAGTCGCCCACTTCGCCATCGGTCTCGGTGAGCTGCTGGCGACCGGTGCCGTCGGCCTGCATCACCCACACCTCGCCGCCCGAGAGGAAGGCGATACGTCCGTCGGGGAGATAGGTGGCGCTGCTCTCGCTCTTGCCATCGGCGGTGAGGCAGCGGGTCTGGTAGTTGCCGAGGTCCAGGAGGTAGAGGGCCGTGCGGCTGTTGTTCTTTTCCTTTGAATAGTACGACACGGCATACACGCCCTGCGTCCCGTCGGGCGAGGCGCAGAAGCTTCCCATGCGTCCCATGGCCCAAAGGTCTTCGGGGGTCATAAGGTCGTTGTTGCCTGCCATAGTAAAGTTAAAAGTGAAAAGAGAAATGATTAAAAAAATAAAAGTTTTGCGCATAGTCTTCTTTGGGCAGCCTCACTGCCCCCATTCAAGGTTCTTACTTTTTATATCTGGCCTGCTTCTCCTCCAGCATCTTCTGCTGTTGTTCCTGCAGGGCGGCGAGGCGCGCGGCAAAGCCGGTGGGCTTCTTGTTGGGATCCTGCTTGTTCTTGCGGTAGTTCTCTTCCAGCTTCTCCAGAAGTTTGGCATCGTCGGTGGTGGCGCGGAGGTACCACATCGTCAGGGCAGAGAAGAGGAGGGAGATGAAGTAGTAGAAGTTCAGACCGGCGCTGTACTTGTTGAACATAAAGAAGAAAATCACGGGCATGAGGTACATCATCCACTGCATCATCTTCATTTGCTGGGCCTGTTCGGGAGCCATGGCCATGGTGTCGCGCTGCTGGCGCATGGTCATATAACTGTAGAGCACGTTCGTGCCGCAGAAGAGGAGGCAGAAGAGACTCAGGTGGTTGCCTATGAGGGGGAGGTCGGTGCTCCAGCTCAGCAGAGAGTCGTACGTGCTGAGGTCGTCGGCCCAGAGGAGAGACTGCTGGCGCAGTTCGATGGCGTTAGGCACGAAGTTGAACATCGCAATCCAGATAGGCATCTGTATGAGCATAGGCAGGCAGCCGCCCATGGGGCTCACGCCGTACTGCGACTGCAGGGCCATCATCTCCTGCTGGCGCTTCATGGCGTCCTCCTGGTTGGGGTATTTCTTCGTAATCTCATCCATCTTGGGCTTCAGCACGCGCATCTTGGCGCTGCTGAGGAAACTCTTCTTCGTGGGGCCATACACGATGATGCGGAGCAACAGCGTGATGAGCAGCAGCACGATGCCCATGGGCAGACCCATCTTCGTCAGGAAGTCAAACACGTAGAGCGTGAAGAAACGGTTGATCCAGCGCACCAGCGGCCAGCCCAGGTACACCAGTTCCTGCAGTTCCATTTCGTTCTCGGTGATGCGCACGTCCTCCATCTTTTGGAGCAGGCGGTAGTTGTTGGGGCCAAAATAGAATTGCAGTTTCGTGGCTTCTTTTCCGGTGGCGTCGAAGGCCACTTCGGCCTCGGCTTCGTAGTTCTTCAGGTAGCCGCTGCCTTCTTCCTCGGGCGTCACGTTGAGGCGGGCGTTCTGCAAGGGCTTGCCGCCGATGATGACGGCGGAGAAGTACTGATTCTTGAAGGCCATCCAGTCCACGGGCTTCTCGGGCTTGGCCTCCTCGGCCTTGCGCTCGCCCAGTTTCTCGGTGTCGCCGTCGCTGCGGTAGGTCAGCGTGGAGTACATGTTCTCGAAGTAGAAGCCCTTCTCCTGCTGGCGCACGCGGTCCTGTGCCGTCAGGCTTATGGTGCGCGTCTTGGCCGAGAACGTGTCGCCCAGACCGTGGGCCTGCACGGTGAGGTTAAGCATGTAGTTGTCCTTCAGCAGGGCGTATGTGTAGTCTATGCCCTTCTCTTCGGTGCCGAGGCGCAACGTGGCGGTGGTGTCGGTCTGGCTCACCACGGCGAAGCTGAAGTCGCTGCCCGTCAGGTTCTGCTCCTTCGTCTCGAAGAGCAGGTCGAACTTGGCCGTCTCCTTGTCGAAGAGCACGAGGGGTGCCTCTTTCTTGGCGGCGAAGTCGTCGTAGTTCTTGTATTCAGTGAGTTGCACGACGGCCGGCATGCCGCCCTGCGGGTCTATCTCCACCGTCACCTTGCCGTTTTTGAGCACTACGGGCTGGGCCTTCGCCGTGCTCTTTTCCAGAGGCGTGCCGCTGGAGGCTACGCGGTGGGCGGCGAAGAGCGACGCAGTGTCGGCGGCCAGTGTCTCGGCCTTCTGTAGGGCAGCCAGGCTGTCGGCCACGGCCTTTTTCTTGGCGCGTGCCTGTTCCACGAGGGCTATGCTGTCCTGTTGCGCCTGCAGTTTGGCCTGCTCCGAGTAGTTGTCTTGGTTGTAGTACGAGAAACCGATGAGGAGAATGGCGATGAGAATGAAACCTGTGATAGTATTTTTATCCATTAGTGTGTGATGTATGGCGAAAACGTCGCCGCGTTTTTAGTGTTATTACATTTTTCCGCGCAAAGTTACGAAATTAAGGCCGAAAATCAAAGGAAACAGCCCCTTTTCTTCCCTTTTAAGCCCCGCAAGGTGCAAAAATTGCGGTCGGATATGCGAAAAGACGTCAACTTTATGTATATTTGCACGTGAATAACTGTAATTCCCACTATGAAGCAAAATTCTCACGCCCTTTTCCTGGCACTTTTCCTCTTTTCCGCCGGCACGCTCAGCGCGTGGAGCAAGACGAACGCTCCTTCCCCTAAGGCCGCTATCCCGTCCTCAATGCCCGAGACCGCGGCTCCCGACAAGTACCTCGCGGCCCTCGACTCACTGCGCAAGGCCTACCTCGACTGGAAGTACGAAGGCGGCGACACCCTCTCCAACCCCTACCTCTTCCAGCTCCTCTCTTCGCCCACTTACTTCAAGTCGGCCGCGCGGCAGAACTTCCAGTTACCAGCCGACACCCTTGCCGGCCAGATGTCGCAGCAGGTGGAGGAACGCACGCAGCTCATCAACAACCTCCTCTCCAACGTCTATGCCACGCAGCCCTGGCTCGTAAAACGCATAGAGGCTCCCCTTCAGCCGTCCACGGAAGGAGAGACCGCCGACACGTTGGAGAGTAAGGCCCCCATGCCTCTGGAAGAACTCAAGGAGACTCCCCCCGCTCCTGCGGCAGAGCCCGAAAGCACTACCTTCCTCGGCGACATGGATGCCTTCCACATCAAGGTGAAACGCCCCAACTTCTGGACTGTCAAGGGTAACTTCAACGTGCAGCTCCAGCAGACCTACATCTCCGACAACTGGTACCAGGGCGGCAACGACTCCTTCTCCGCCAACGGCCAGTTCACCCTCGAAGCCAACTACAACAACAAGCAGAAACTCACCTGGGACAACAAACTTGAAGCCCGCCTCGGTTTCCAGACCATGGACCGCTATTCCCTCAACGGGCGCTTCAAACCCACCACCGACCTCCTGCGCTTCACCTCCAAGGTTGGCCTCAAGGCCTTCTCCCACTGGTACTACACCCTCGCCTTCCAGTCCTGGACGCAGATGACGCGCGCCTACGAATACTACAACGATGCCGACGGCCTGCAGCAGTCGCGCGTCACCTCCGACTTCATGTCGCCCTTCGAGGCCGTCCTCTCGCTCGGTATGGAGTACAAACTCGAGAAGAAGCGCTTCACCCTCGGCGCCAACATCGCTCCCGTCGCCGTGAACTACAAGCATGTCAGCCGTACCCTCTACAAGCCCGACCAGCATCTCTACCAGAAGTTCGGACTCGACCGCCACGACCGCTTCGACTTCGGTTCCAACCTCACAGTCAACGCCAAATGGGCCATCTGCAAGCAGCTCACGTGGCAGGGGCGCCTCTACTTCTTCACATCCTACCACCGCACCACCGCCGAATTCGAGAACACCCTGTCCCTCAAGGTGAACAAGTACCTTTCCACCATTCTTTTCCTCTATCCCCGCTTCGACGACGGCGTGAAACGCGGCGAAAATCACGGCTACTTCCAGTTCAAGGAGTACCTCTCCTTCGGCCTCGACGTAAGCTTCTAATCCGGCCGTCCGGGGTGCTCTTAGTTCCCTTTCAGGAGCCTCCGATGCGCCGGCGGCTCCAATTAAAACTGGAGAAAAATCATAAAAATCCTATTTTATCATAAAAATCCGAATAGCGAAGCAGGCTTAAGGCGCTGCGCGGCTATTATGATTGACATGATGGAGTATGATTTTTATGATTTTTTTCTTTTGTGGCGAAATACTTCCCATGTGATTTCAACTCCTTCCCATTAAATTCGCACTAATCCCCATTTAATTCAAACTACTTCCCATTTAATTCGCACTAGTCCCCTTTTAATTTGTACTAGTTCCCATTTAATTTTTGCTAAAAGGGAAGAACGGAAAATTAAAAGGGAACTACGAAAAATTAAATGGGGAGTAGTAAAGCAGGAAAAGGGCGTATCTTTGCGGGAAAGAAAAAACGCAGCCTCCGGTGGGGGCTGCGCTGTTGGAATATGGGGTAGGGGAAAAATCAGGACGGGGACAGGGGAACTTATCGGCAAGTAATGTGGAAGCAAGGCTCCTTGCGTTCGTATTTCACGTAGCAAGTTCCCTTTTGCCGCATGTCGCGGAGCACCTCGGCCAGCACCTGTTTGAGCTGGAGACCGTAAGGACTGACGGCAGTGTCGGGGGGGCACGTCTCACCCACGGGCGCGTAATAATTATAAGAGATGTCGAAGGTGGTGCCGTAGAGGTGGCAGCTGCGGGACTTGGCATTAACATTGCGGCGTTGGAGTCTTTTCACGTCGTCGAGGGTGCGAAGGGCACTGCTCACCTCGAGCTTGTGGGCCGGAAGCCCCTTGCAGAGGAGAGAATCCTCGAAGGCGCGCGCTATAGCCTCGAGCAGGCGGTCGGCACGGGGAGTGAGATAAGGTGCGGAGTATTTCATGGGCCGCAGGGCGAAGAGGGGCGACGCGCCGATGAAGACAAGGTCGTGCGTCATCGCGGCGGCTTCGTCGTGAGTCTTCGGGAAACGGCGGAGGCCCAGCTGCGTGGCGGTGGTGAGCTGCACGTCGTTCTCGTCGGGGAAAGCACCGGCGTATGACCTGACGCTGAGGATGCGGTGCTTTTGGATGCGTCCCTGGGCATCGGTGTCGGGGACGAAGACGTAGGGGGCGCAGAAGATGCTGTCCACGCTCAGCGCGTGGCGCCGCACGGAGTCGGAGGGCAGGGTCAATGCCGCAAGGGCGGCCTGCGTGCGATAGCGCTTCCACTGACGGAGGGGGTGCGCGATGCAGCAGGTCACAATGAGGACGAGGGTGAGAATGACGAGGCTCACACGCCCCCAGCGGATTTTACGTTTGCGTTTGCGGCTCTTATTCATACGGTGTGCAAAGGTAATAAAAAAAAAGCAAACGGACAAGCTCGCCGGCCATTTTTTTTTGTTTTTAGAAATCAAAAGGAAATAGTTCCCTTTTACGGCGTCGCAGCTTTTTTTAGCACGCAAAAGTAAAGAAAACGCCGCATTGCTTTCTGTTTTCGTGCTTTTTTTGTAACTCTAAACTCCGTTTTTAGTTACTTTCGCTCGGAAAACCAAAGAAAAGCGGGCTTTCCTTTGTTTTTCGCTCGCTTATTCGTAACTTTGCCGCGAAAATTAGTAAATTAACAAATGACAGAGCGACATTTTGTTATTGAGGACGCCGACCCCGCTATACTCTATGGTGTGGGCAACCAGAACTTGCGCCTGTTGCGCGCCCTTTGCCCCAAACTGCGCATCATAGCCCGCGACAACGTGGTGAAAGTGATGGGCGCGGAGGAGGACATGGCCTTTTTTGAAGACGTGTTCCGACAGATGGAGCGCCATTGCGCCACCTACAACCAACTCACGGAGGAAAATATCGTAGGTTTCGTGAAGGGGCGCCAGCCCGTGGATGACGAGGGGCAGCCGCAGGGGGCTATCGTCTATTCCGCCTCGGGAAAGGCCATCACGCCACGCTCCGAGAACCAGCGCCGCCTGGTGGAAGCCTTCAGGAAGGACGACATGGTGTTTGCCGTAGGTCCCGCCGGCAGCGGAAAGACGTATATCGCCATCGCCCTCGCCGTGCGCGCCCTGAAAAATAAGGAAGTAAAGAAAATCATCCTCGCGCGCCCCGCCGTGGAGGCCGGCGAGAAACTCGGCTTCCTGCCCGGCGACATGAAGGACAAGATAGACCCCTACCTGCAGCCCCTCTACGACGCCTTGCAGGAGATGATACCCGGCGCGAAGTTGCAGGAATACATGGAGCAGAACGTCATACAGATAGCCCCGCTGGCCTTCATGCGCGGCCGTACGCTCAACGACGCCGTAGTCATCCTCGACGAAGCGCAGAACACCACCTCGGCGCAGCTCAAGATGTTCCTCACCCGCATGGGCTGGAACACGAAGATGTTCATCACCGGCGACTGCACGCAGATAGACCTCCCGCGCCAGACGCAGAGCGGCCTCGTGCAAGCCCTCCACATCCTGCGCGACATCCCCGGCATCAGCTTCGTGGAGATGGGCAAGGAAGACATCGTGCGCCATAAACTGGTGACGAAGATAGTGGAGGCTTATAGTAAGAAACCTCAGGAAGAGACCCCATTGGAGACAGCAGATTAAGACGTATGGCAAAGAAGGTGGCAAGTATTGAAGTAAAGGACACGCTAATTCGCACAATGCAGCAAAATGGCATGGACTATGTCTGTCTTACGGATATAGCACGCCAAAAAAATGCGGAAGAGCCCAAAGATGTCGTGAAGAACTGGTTGCGTCTTAAAAATACGATTGAATATATGGGGCTTTGGGAGAAGTTGAACAATCCACAATTTAAAGGGGTCGGATTCGACCCCCTTTGGGAGGAAGCGGGTACAAACGCTTTCACTTTGAGCCCGACGAAATGGATAGAGAGTACCAACGCAATAGGAATTCTTTGTGTTCAAGGTCGTAACGGCGGAACTTACGCCCAAAGAGACATCGCTTTCAAGTTCGCCAATTGGGTGTCGGTGGAGTTTGAACTTTATCTCGTCAAGGAATTCCAGCGCCTCAAGGAAGATGAGCAGAAGCAAATAGGTTGGTCAGCAAAGCGCGAACTCTCAAAGATAAACTACCGTATTCACACCGACGCCATCAAGCAAAACATAGTTCCCGAAGAAATAGACGACTATCACAAGTCACTCATCTATGCCGAGGAGGCCGACGTTCTCAATGTGGCAATGTTCGGCATTACTGCGAAAGAGTGGCGGGAGGCTAACCCAGACAAGAAGGGCAACATTCGCGACTATGCCACAATCAACGAACTTATCTGTCTCTCAAATATGGAGAACCTTAATGCCGTGTTCATCAATGACGGTATTTCGCAGAGCGAGCGGCTTGTAAAACTCAATCAGGTTGCTATTCAACAGATGCGCGTACTTGAAGAGTCTGAGAACCGCCGGCTTTTGAAATGAAGCAGACATGATCTTGCAGAAACTGTTACTGGAACAAAAACAATTAAAATTCTACAAAACTAAAATGAGAAAGATTTTTGCTTTCTTGGCAACAATGATATCGGCGCTCACGCTTTCTGCCGCCACGATGCCGGAGGTAAGCACGGCGGAGAATCCCGTGTGGTACTTCGTGAAGTTTATGAACGGTGGCTCCGTGATGGAGGCAAAGGCCTCGGGGGCGCAAGTGGCCACTGCCGCCCAGACGGGCGACGACGCGCAGTTGTGGCGCCTGGAGGGGAGCAGCACGTCGGGTTACACCTTCGTGAGCCGCAGCGGTATGACGCTCTACACCAACACGACGGCACTGAACGGTATGTTCTACGCAGCCAGTAAGCCCGCCAGCAACACCCTGTTCTCTGTCAAGGCGACCACATTAGGTGGCTATACCGACGGCTTCACTATCTCGCCGAAGGCCAACGGAGGCGTGTTTATGAACCAGTGGGGTGGGGCAGGTACCGGCAAACAACTGGGCCTGTGGAACAGTGTGGACAGTAACTGCCCGTTGCAGTTCCAGACCATAGAGGAATATGAGGCTGAACTGAAACTGGCCTCGCTGCCACTCATCCCGATGCCGAAGGAAGTGACGATGAAGAGCGGCTCCGCACCTGTCGCCTCTTTTACGGCGATTGCCTATCCCGAAGAGGAGTATGAACCTCTGGCTAAGCAGTTTGCTGAACTGCTGGGCAAGGTGAGCGGTACCAAACTGTCCGCGAAGCAAGGTGCAACGGCTGAAACCGGCACTGTCGCTTTGATGATAGACGAGAAGATAACGGATGAGGCCTATCGTCTCAGCGTGAACTCCGACGCCTCGGCGGTGATAACGGCGGGTACGGCTCACGGTCTGTTCAATGGCTTGCAGACATTGCGCCAACTCTTCTACGATGCGAAGTATAACAACGAGGGGCAGATGCAACTGATGGACATCGCCGACGAACCGCTTTTCGGTTATCGCGGCTTTATGCTCGACATCGCCCGCCACTACTTCGACAAAGAAGAGGTGAAGAAACTGCTCGACGTGATGGCACTGTATAAGATAAACAAATTCCACTGGCACCTGACGGACGACCAGGGGTGGCGCGTGGACATTCCGGAGTACCCCCTCCTTGTCGAGGTGGGCGCCATTCGCGACAAGAGCGAGACGAGTGCCGGTACGAGCCCGTGGTTCTATGACGACACGGAGTATGGCCGCGGGATGTACTACTCGCTGGACGACCTTCGCGAGGTGGTGGAATACGCCCAGAAACTTCACATCGACATTATGCCGGAGATAGACCTTCCGGGCCACATGGTGGCCGCCGTGACGAGCTATCCCAAGGAACTGTCGTGCGACCCGTCGAAGACCTACACGGTGCGCGTGGACCAAGGTATCAGCACCGACGTGCTCAACGTGGCAAAGCCGGAGGTGATGACCTTCATCAAGTGCGTGCTGGGACACATTGCCGAGGTGTTCCCTTATCCCGTCATGCATATCGGAGGTGACGAGTGCCCCACTACGGCATGGAGCAATTGCAAGGACATTCCCGCCTTCCTCAAAGCCAACGGCCTTGCCGGCGTGAACGACATTCAGCCGTGGCTCGTCAACGAGTTGGGCAAATGGCTGAAGAAGGAGTACGGCAAGGACGTGGTGTGCTGGAACGAGCTGACGAACCACTGGAACAAGTCGTATGAGACGCAGCCCATCATCATGTGCTACTCCGACTATGGACAGAACGCCATGAAGGCCGCCACGAACCTCGGCCTGCGCACCATCTACACGGGTTGCTGGCCCTTCTATCTGGATATGTACCAGACCTACGGCAACTACCAACAGGCCGCCGACCATCAGTTTGATGAAATCTATCAGGGCGGCTACGGCAACAACACCCTGCAGGCCTGTTACAACGCTACGCCGTTGAGCAACATCGCCGGCAAGGAGAATCTCTGCCTCGGTGTGGGCGGTAACCTGTGGACTGAGACCTGCAGCAGCAATGCCGCCGCCGAGCACCAGTACTTCCCGCGTATCCTCGCTATTGCCGAGGTGGGCTGGCTGCCGCAGCAGAAGAAGAGTTGGCCGTTGTTCAGGGGCAGAGTGCAGACACACTTCAATGTGCTGGAAGAGTTGGGCGTGAACTACGCCACTTATGACAAGGAAGAGGTAGTCCCCACGCTAGTCTTCATTAACGAGGAACTGGAAGCGCAGCGTCTGCTGAAGGACGCCCAGCCCGACAAGGTGGGCTATCCCTCTGCCGGTTCCTATGATACTCTGCGCAAGGCTCTTGAAGCCCTTCTGGCCGATAAAGAGCGCAGCGAGGCCACGGGTGTGGCCCTTCGCAGCGCCATTGCCGCTTTCAAGTCAGCCCCCGTGACGCAGCCCGACCCCAACAAGACCTACCGCATTATTTCTGCCTCCGTCTATTACACGCAGCATTATGACGGCTCGGCCCTCTACCTTACCGACGACGGCAAGAACTTCCGTTTTCACTACACCCAGCAGACGGAGCCCGAAGAACTCTTCCAGTTCGTGCCTTACAACAAGGACTTCCGCATTCAGAGCCGCTTCAATAGTCGCAAGCGTCTCAATCTGGGTACGCTCAACGCCAAGATAACCTCCTCGTCTCTCGGCACTACGCTGCGAATGGACGCTCCTACCGTTGCCAGCACCAGTCCTGCTTATTACGATTATGTGCCCGGTATGGTTATCCTCTCAGCTGTCAACGGCTATACCACGGACGGTGCCAGCAGCAAGCGTGTCAACGCTCAGCCCGACGGCTATGTGTATGTGAAAAGCGACGCCACCGTAGGCCATACGGGCTGCTGGCGCATAGAAGAAGTGACGGACTTCGCCGCCGAACTCCGTGCCCTCATCGCCAAGTGCGAGCGCCTCGGCATTCTGACTGATGAACTCGTGACACCCGCCTCCGCCCTCATCGATGACCACGATGCTGCCGGCCAGACGGTGAGTGCCGAGGAGTATGACGTCTTTGCCGCCATCTACGCTGCGTATAGAGGTGTGGAGTATATTCCCACGGGTATCACGCCGTTGGTTTCCCACGCTGATTCTACAAATGGCCAGACCTATGACTTGCAGGGCCGCCCCGCCACCGCGAACAGCGGTGTGGCGGTGAGCTCTAACCAGAAAAAACTTGTTAAATAAACAATATGAAAGCCTTAACTTCAACTTCCTTCAACTTCCCCGGCCAGACGGGCGTTTACCACGGAAAAGTCCGTGACGTGTATAACCTTGGCGACAAGCTCGTGATGGTGGCTACAGACCGCATCTCGGCATTCGACGTCATCCTGCCCGAAGGCATTCCCTACAAGGGCCAGATGCTCTCGCAGATTGCAGCCCGCTTCCTCGATGCCACCACAGACATCTGTCCCAACTGGAAACTCGCCACACCCGACCCTATGGTGACCGTGGGTGTGTTCTGCGAGGGCTTCCCCATTGAGATGATTGTGCGCGGTTATCTCTGTGGCAGCGCCTGGAGAGCCTACAAGAGCGGCGTGCGCGAAATCTGCGGCGTGAAACTGCCCGAAGGTATGCGTGAGAACGAGAAGTTCCCCACGCCCATCATCACCCCGACCACCAAGGCCGAAATCGGTGAGCACGATGCCGACATCAGTAAGGAGGAAATCCTGGCCCGCGGCCTTGCCACGCCCGAGGAATATGCCTTGCTGGAGAAATATACTCTTGCCCTCTTCCAGCGCGGTACCGAGATTGCTGCCAAGCGCGGCCTCATCCTCGTGGACACAAAGTATGAGTTCGGCAAGCATAATGGCGAAATCTACTTGATGGACGAGATTCACACGCCGGACTCTTCCCGCTACTTCTATGCAGAGGGCTATGAGGAGCGCTTTGCCGCCGGCGAGCCCCAGAAGCAACTCTCCAAGGAGTTTGTTCGCGAATGGCTTATGGACAACGGCTTCCAGGGCAAGGAGGGCCAGAAGGTGCCCGAGATGACGCCCGAAATCGTGCGCGGCATAAGTGAGCGCTACATTGAGCTCTATGAGCATCTCACGGGCGAGACCTTCCAGCGTGAAGACGATACTGACCTGGCAGCCCGCATAGAGAAAAATGTTATGGATTATCTTAAGTAAACAACAATGAAGAAACTGAATTACATCCTTGCAAGTGCTCTCATGGCATTTGCGCTTATCACGATTGTCTCTTGTAGTAACGATGAGGAAACTCCCCAAAGCATTGTAGCTAACACCTCTTGGCAGTGGGAGGATCCGACACATGCGTCTTTTTTCCCGGGCTCTCTTGCACGCGAGGAACGCAACTTGGTGCTCTATAGTAACGGCTATGCCCAGATGCGCGATGAAACCTGTATCTGGATGGGTACCGACACCCTGATGCACATAAAGGACTACCATCATTACACTTATACCTTCGACGATGCCACCAATACAGGCGTCCTTTCCCTCTATGCCATGGAAACCTATCAGGAGGAAACCCATCATATAGATTATATGACGAAGGACTATAACTTCATCTACGACCCCGTGAATAGCACACTGACAGTCCAAGACAGCACTGTCAAGGGTGATGGTCACAAGGAATTGGTGGAACGCGTGTTTAACAGTGTCACCTTTAAGCAAAGCGAACAGCCCCAGCTGCCGGAAACGCCAGCACTTACTTTTGTGGCTCCCGTTACGGATTGGACAGTAGGAATAGCCGAGGTGCGTAAGTACATGGCTGAGAAACTCCCTAAATTCAAAGAGGAAGTCGATGAAACCATAGGCGGCACGCATTACTATTTCAATAATAAAAAAGAGACCATCTCATACAACTATGTTGTCAAGGAGGGTAAGTTGGTCTCTTCGTCAGTCAGCTACTACGGCATGAATGCTCACTTCGATTACTTCAAGTCTCAAGTGTCCGGCACCTTTGATATATGGTCTTGGAAGCAACAGCCCGTTGAACAAGGCGTTCATTGGTGGTATGGCACTTCCGACAGCGTCGGTCTGAATGCAAGCATAGGTTGGAGCGACAACTACGGCGGTTATATGTATGCCGATTTTACACCTCTTGCAAACTGATAATCCCAAGTGTATAAACAAGAAGAAATAAAGCCCTATTCTCAAACGGGAGAGAAGGCCGAGCAGGTGGAGCAGATGTTTGATAACATCGCGCCGACCTACGACCTTCTCAATCATCTCCTATCCCTCGGCATAGACCGCCGCTGGCGGCGCAAGGCCCTCGACACGCTGAAACCTTACAAACCGCAGCGTATGCTCGACGTGGCCACGGGAACGGGCGACTTCGCCCTACTCGCCGTCAAAAGGTTGGCCCCGCAGTCTTTGCTCGGCGTGGACCTCAGCGAGGGTATGATGAATGTGGCCCGCAAGAAAGTGGAGGAGGCCGGCCTATCCTCCGTCATCAGTTTCCAAAAGGAGGACTGCCTAAACCTTACGCTGGCCGACAACACCTTTGACGCCATCACCGTGGCGTATGGCGTGCGTAACTTCCAGGATCTGGAGCGCGGACTCGGCGAGATGCTGCGTGTGCTGCGTCCCGGCGGTCGTCTCGTCATCATAGAACTTACCGCCCCGCGCCGCTTCCCGATGAAACAACTCTTTTGGTGTTACAGCCACGTGGTGATGCCCCTCATCGGCCGCCTTGTCAGTCGCGACAGCAAGGCTTACACCTATCTGCCCCACACTATGGAAGTATTCCCGCAAGGCGAGGAAATGCAGAAAATCCTTGAAAAGGTTGGCTATACTGACGTGCAGTTCAAGAGGTTTACATTTGGTCTTTCAACATTATATACGGCGCAGAAGAAGACCCTCACATCAAGCCCCTCTTCAAGCCCCTCCCCGTCGGAGCCTCCTGCGGAGCTCCGCCACCCCTCCCCCTGTAGGGAGGGGAATATACCCCTAAAGGCAGCCAGCGCGTCACTAGCCGCCGAATAAGACCCTCCCCCTCCCCCCTCCCTAAAGGGCGGGGAGTAGATGCTCCTACAAAAAGTACTTCTCTTTCTATTATATGGGTAAAGACAAAATATTGTATCCCTCGAATGTAATATCCCCCTCCCTAACAGGGGAGGGGTGTCAAAGTGCCGTAGGCAGCTTTGACGGGGAGAGGCTGGGGGCAGGCGTGCTTCTTTTCGGTCTCATCGGCCATCCTCTCGGCCACTCCTTTTCCGCCCGCTATTTCGCAGAGAAATTCGCGGCAGAGGGTATTGATGCCCGCTACGACAACTACGACCTTGACGATATCAGTGAGGTGGAGACCTTGCGCCGATTAAGCGGCTTCAACGTCACCATCCCCTACAAGCAAGCCGTCATTCCCTACCTTGACGGTATGAGCGACGAGGCCCGTGCCATAGGAGCCGTCAATACTGTCCGCGTGGAGGACGGCCGCTTTTACGGATACAACACGGACGTCATCGGCTTCCGCGAGTCCCTCTGCGACTGGTTTTCAGAGGATAACGCCTCCGTCCGCTCGGCCCTCGTCCTCGGCACAGGTGGCGCCTCGAAGGCTGTATGCTACGCCCTCACGCAACTTGGCATAGCCTGGCAACTCGTAAGCCGCACGCCCAAGGAAGGCTGTCTGACGTATAACGACCTCCGCAAGGATACCTCCATCCTGGCCTCTACGGCCCTCATCGTCAACTGCACCCCCCTCGGCACTTTCCCTAACGTTGATGCCTGCCCTGACATTCCCTTCGACTTGCTTACCCCTGCCGTCCGTCTCTATGACCTCGTTTACAACCCCGAGGAGACGCTCTTCCTCCGCCGAGGCCGCGAGCATGGCTGCCCCGTAAAGAACGGCCTTGAAATGCTCCACAGGCAGGCCGAGGCGGCGTGGAAGATATGGAGCCTCACCCCGTCGGAGCCTCCTTCAGACCTCCGCCACCCCTCCCCCTGTAGGGAGGGGGATATACCTCTAAAGGTAGCAGGCGCGTCACCATCCGCAGGAGCATTCTCCCCTTCCCTACAGGGGGAGGGGTGGCAGGGTGGCGCAGCCAGCCCTGACGGGGAGAGGCTTGGGAAGCCCCCCTACTTAGACATCTTCCTCGACTTCGACGACACCCTCTACAACACGCGAGGCAACGCGGAGACAGCGCTGGCAGAACTCTACGACGAACTCGGCCTCAACCGCTATTTCCCCGCCCTTGAAGCCTTCACCGTTCCTTACTGGCAGGCCAACATTGAACTCTGGGAACAGTACAGTGCCGGCAAAATCACGCGCGACTATCTCATCGTCGAACGCTTCCGCCGGCCCCTCTCGCAGGGTCAGGGCCTGCAAGTCACACGCGACCTCTGCCTTCGTGCCAGCGACATCTTCCTCGGGCTCTGTGCCCACAAGCCCGGTCTTTTGGAAGGTGCCCGTGAGCTCCTTGACTACCTGCATCCCCGCTACCGTCTCCACCTGTGCAGCAACGGCTTCCACGAGGTGCAGTACCACAAACTCCGAGCCTCCGACACCCTTCGCTATTTCACAACGGTTATCCTCTCCGAGGATGCGGGCTACAACAAGCCCTCCGCCGAATACTTCGACTACGCTTTCCGCGTCTCGGGTGCCAATCCCGCCACGACCCTTATGATAGGTGATAATCCCGTGACCGACATCCAAGGTGCCGCCCGTGCCGGCCTTGACACTATCCTCTTTGAGCGTTGGGGACCCTCTCCCGAAACCGAGGCGACCTATAGGGTGAAGAAACTTGTGGACATTATTAAGACCCTCCCCCCAACCCCTCCCTTAAAGTGAGGGGAGTATATACTCAAGGCGATGGATAATAAAAGTAAAAAAAATAATTTCTTATAAATTCTTTCAGTTAAGCAAGGCTGCCTTGCATGCCCTCCCTTTATGAAAAAGAAGTCTGATCACAAAGCAAACTCGTCCGCCTCCCCATTATACTCCCCGCCCTCTAGGGAGGGGAAGGGGGCGGGTCTCTACCTCCTCCGCTCTGACCGTTGGCTTCGCCCCTTTGCCTCCGCCATTGAGGGCCGCCACGAATGGTATCTTCATAAAAAGGCTGAACTCACCCTGAACGGCCGCAAGACGCTTTCCGACGTGGCCACCGGTCATCTGTACTACGGTCTCCATCGCACGCCCCGCCAGTGGGTGTTCCGTGAGTGGGCCCCCAACGCCACCGCCATCTATCTCATAGGCGACTTCAACGGCTGGCAGGAGACAGAGGACTTCCGCCTCCAACCTCTCGGCGACAGCGGCAACTGGGAAATCAAGCTTCCCGCCCGATCCCTCTCTCACGGACAGCTCTACAAGATGAGCGTCCACTGGCCCGGCGGACAGGGTGAGCGCATTCCCGCATGGTGCCAGCGTGTGGTGCAGGATGATCACACCAAACTCTTCTCCGCGCAGGTGTGGGCTCCCGAGCCATACCAGTGGCAGGTGAAGAAGTTCCGCCCCAAGCGCGACCCGCTACTCATCTACGAGTGCCACGTCGGCATGGCGCAGGACGCCGAGAAGGTGGGCACATACAATGAGTTCCGCGAACTCGTTCTCCCGCGCATTGTCCGCGCCGGCTATAATTGCATACAGATTATGGCCATTCAGGAGCACCCCTATTACGGCTCCTTCGGCTATCACGTTTCCTCTTTCTTCGCTCCCTCCAGCCGCTGCGGCACCCCCGAGGAACTCAAGGCCCTCATCGATGCCGCCCACGCCCAGGGCATCAGCGTCATAATGGATATGGTGCAGAGCCACGCTGTGAAGAACGAGAACGAAGGCCTCGGCAACCTCTGCGGCGATCCCTGCCAGTATTTCTATCAGGGCGGCAAGCGCGAGCACAGCCAGTGGGACAGTCTCTGCTTCGACTACGGCAAGAACCAGGTCATCCATTTCCTCCTCTCCAACTGCAAATACTGGCTCGAGGAGTTTCATTTTGACGGCTTCCGCTTCGACGGCGTCACCTCTATGCTCTACCACAGCCACGGCCTCGGCGAGTCCTTCAACGGCTACGGCGACTACTACAACGGCGGCCAGGACGACAATGCCATCTGCTACCTCACCCTCGCCAACGACCTCATCCACGAGGTCAATCCCCGCGCCATCACCATCGCCGAGGAGGTTAGCGGTATGCCCGGCCTCGCCGCCCCAATCAAGCACGGCGGCTACGGCTTCGACTACCGCATGGCCATGAACATCCCCGACTACTGGATAAAAATCATCAAGGAGCGCAAGGACGAGGACTGGCATCCCTCCGGCATCTTCTGGGAACTCACCAACCGCCGTCGTGGTGAAGCCACCATCTCCTACGCCGAGAGCCACGACCAGGCCCTCGTGGGCGACAAGACCATCATTTTCCGCCTCATCGACGCCGATATGTACTGGCACTTCCGCCGTGGCGACGAGAACGCAGCCGCCCATCGCGGCATAGCTCTCCACAAGATGATACGCCTCGTCACCGCCTCCACTATCTGCGGCGGCTACCTCAACTTCATGGGCAACGAGTTCGGCCATCCCGAATGGATAGACTTCCCCCGCGAGGGCAACGGCTGGAGCCATAAATACGCCCGTCGCCAGTGGAACCTCGTCGATAATCCCGAACTCTGTTATCACCTCCTCGGCGACTTCGATGCCGCCATGCTCCACCTCCTCGGCCAGACGCCCAAGTTCCAGCGCACCCCCGTACAGGAGATTTGGCACAACGACGGCGACCAAATCCTCGCCTTTACCCGCGGTGACCTCCTCTTCGTCTTCAACTGGAGTCCCACGCGCTCCTTTACCGACTACGGCTTCATGGTGCCTGAGGGCAGCTACGAGGTCGTCCTCAACACCGACGACCCCGCCTTTGGCGGTTTCGGTTCAACGGACGACACCCTTACCCATTTCACCGCCCCCGACCCGCTCCTCGCGCCCCAGCACAAAGGCTGGCTCAAACTCTATATCCCCGCCCGCTCCGCCGTGGTGCTGAGGAAAAGAGACTGAAGCCTATACATAAAAGAAGCAAGCGGGCCTGTCTTCATGACGGGCCCGCTTGCTATATATAATAATGTGTGCCTATTTGTTTCCTTTCGCTCTGTTGTGCGTCGTGCAGAGCATCTGGCAGTTGCCAATGGTCGTGCTGCCGCCGTGGCTCCAGGCCGTTACGTGGTCGGCGTCCATCTCTGTCTCTTTATAGATGCGCGTCCTGTTCGCGTCTTTTCCTATGGCGCATAAGGGGCAGTTGCTGATTCCCGCCTTTCGGGCCGCCTGTGTCTGGTGCATATAGACGCTCCTGATGGTAGATTTCTCAAACACGCGGATATGGAGTAGCCTCGTGTCCTTTTCTTCTCCCAGCACGAACTCAAAGATGCCTTTCTTGTCCGTTACGCGCTCGTCGGTCATAAGTTCTTCCACCCGTTTCGCCAGCCGGTCGGGCATATAGGCCTTCGTGTGATATTCTTCGTAGAGGCGTCCCCATTCGCGGCCGCACATTTCCTTGTAAACATCTTTGAAGGTGGCCGACACCCAATCTATCACGGAGTTGAAGTAAGTCTGCAATTCGTTTATGTCAGTGTCTTGCCTGTGCTTGCTCATGTAGCTGGCCACGTCGCCGCGGCTCACCCACGAGAGGGCGGCGTGAAGATAATCCTGTCGTTTCACATTGCCGGCCATGTAGGCGCTCCATTTCTGCACCAGCGGGTTGTTGCTGTTGCTGAATTCCGCCTTGGCCTTCGTCACGAAAGGCCCGTAGTAGGTAGCATTCAGCATCTCTTGCTCGTTAAGCGGAATGCCGGCTATATTAATAGTCCTGAACCATTCGCGAATCTGCGTCTCCGTACCTTCGCAGATATACACGAGCAACTTTGTCTGCTCGATTCTCTCGCGTATGTCGGCGGCCAGGCTGCTGATGTTCTGATTGCGGCCTTCGGCATCGATGATGTCGAGTTTATTTGTCATGAAGCGCCCGAGGGAGGTGATGCGCTGCTGGCCGTCCAGCACCTCATAGGTATCCTCGCCTGTCTTGTTGAAGTATATGAGGCCGAGAGGGTAACCCTTTATCACGCTCTCAATCACGGCCACGTCGCGCTTGCCGTCGGCATAGATATAGTTACGCTGATATTCCGGCTGAATCACGAGTTTGCCGTTCAAACCGAACAGCCCTTTGCCTTCAAACTCATTATAGACAAAACCCTCACAAATGTCCTTGATTGTAATTTCGCGAAGAATCGCTTTCATTGGTGCTTCCATAGTTTATTGCTTTTTGCGGATAAAAATTCTTTGATACACGACTTGCGCTTTTCCTTCTGCTGTCAGTAGGTAAGGGTTCTGGATGCGCCAGGTCTTGTCTTGCTTTTTGTATGTTTCTGCATCTTCTTTTGAGGGAGGAGTATAAAACGTACACTCATTTTCAGCCCATTCAATGTCTCCTCCTCTCCAGATTACTTCAAATTGTTCAGGGCAGTATTTATCAAGAAAAGAAATTGGAACTCCCATGAACCCTTCATAGTCAGCGGGGATGGCATCTGTATAAGGTACTTCTATTGCATCATAGTTTTCGTAGTGGTCGTAATCAGTTTTACCTTTTACCTCTTTGTGCTTGCTAAATTTAAGATTGTCTGCCATAGTCATGAGCGGCAAAGGTTGATGGCGGCGGCCATGGTCTATGTTTGTGAGCCAGCAGCAATTTCTAAACTTTACCAGTCCCGTGTTCTCATCGTAGACGCCATTGGAGTATTCTTTTGTTATGGGTGTCTTGAAGAAAGCATTACCTCCTTGAAAACCATAGCCCAACCATGCTTTATTATCTTTGACACAATGGAAAATTTCCTTATAAGTAATTGCATTCATATTCCCAATTATCAAGAACTTCTTTTCGCTCTCCATAACCCACGCAAAGAACTCGCGGAAAAGAGAGAAGGGTGGATTGGTTACGATGATATCGGCCTCATCGCGGAAAGCACGGACTTCTTTGCTGCGGAAGTCGCCATCGCCCTCAAGATACTGCCATTGCAGGTCGTCAATATCTATGCGGCCGTTGCCGTCCACGTCCACCTCGCGATCGAGTACGAACAGTTTACCGCGAGTCTGCGACTTGGACGCATCAAACTGCGGGCTCTCCGACTCAAACATCGTAATAAGAGGAGCGGCCTGCAACTTCTTCTTTTCTGGCGCATAACTCGTACTGATAAGTTTGCGCAGTCCCAAGTCCTCAAAATGGAGGGCGAAGTAACGTGTGAAGTTGCTCCATTCCGGATCGTCGCAAGGCAGGAGCACCACCTTGTCGCGGAAGGTGTCGGGGTTGAATTCAAGGTAGGCGTTTACCTCCTTCTCAATGTCGGCGTATTGCGTGTAGAACTCGTCGTTCTTGTCGTTTTTCGCCTTCGAAAGGTTTGCGTTGGCCATAAAGATGATAGATTTCGCATCAATCTATCATCTGGCATTCGTCTGCGCGAAAGACATAAGAAAAGGGTGTGAACACTTCTTATGGTCTTCCGAGGCAAGCGTAGGATACTGAACCTCCATCCGATATAAGAATGCCCACACCCAAAGGGTGAAGACATTGACCTTATAATATCGGATGGATAGTTCCTACGCCACGACGAAGAAACCAACCATTATTGGTGTGGTGCTATATTCAGATTGAAAGTTTCCTACGCTTTTTCTGGAAGACCACAATAATAGTCAATGCTGTATGTAATATAATGTTTGTTTTTCTAAACTTTCTGTTTTGTCGTGTCTTGTAGGTTTTATTCGCTGCAAAAATACAAAAAACTCGCGAAGGAGCAAAATTTCATTGCAGAAACTTCCTTTTAGTCACGGCGTTGGCGGTGGAAAACGTGCTTTCGGCTCAGAGAAGCGCGTCTTTTTGTCCAAAAACATCCGCGGCGCCCCGCTTTTTTCTCCGCGCGAAACTGTAAAAAATTTTGACAAAAGGAAAAAAGTGAGCAAACGAAGTCGCGCTGAAACCGACTTCCGATTCTCGCGTCATTAGTCCCCTTTTAATTTGTACTACCTCCCTTTTAGTAGAAATTAAATGGGAAGTAATTCGAATTAAATGGGAAGTAATTCAAATTAAATGGGAAGAAGTTCGCATTAAGACTGGATTAGTTCTCAGTGGAGCGCGGGCAGTTTTGCTTACTAAAAGGGAAGAAATTGCGGATTTTTGAAACGCGCAGATTTTGGTATGTTGTAACGAAGGGTAAATCAGCGATTTGCGCAACTCTCGCGTGACGGCGATATTCGCGTCCAAGATTTTCGTGATGCGAAATATCGTCAGGAAATGGCAGTTTAGAGGGTCGAAATTGTAAAATTTTTTGACAAAAATGGGGAAGGAATAAATGCCTACAGCGCTACATGAATTGGGAATAAATTAGGAAAAAATTTTAGATGGCTGGAGCGGGTAGGAAGGCGTTCGTTTGCGAGGGGTAGAGTTTTGTCGGCTGGCGCCGAGAAATAAGGCCGCCCTGTGGGCGGGAAATAATAAGCCGCTTTGCGGGAAATAATTAAGACCCCCTCCAACTCCCCCGGGGGGGGAGAGCCTGAGACGCTCCGTGAACACTAAATCGTATATTATTGCCCGTAAGTTTGGCTCTTTGCAGATTTATTCGTAACTTTAAACTCCGTTTTTAGTTACTCTCGCTCGGAAATACTCAAATTTCGCTGCGCTTATTTGGTATTTCGCTCGCTTATTCGTAACTCTGGACTTCGTCCCAAATTACTTTCGCTCGGAAAAACAAAGAAAAACGCAGCTTTCCTTTGTTTTTCGCTCGCTTATTCGTAACTTTGCAGCGCGATAATATATATTATAAGGTATGACTCCTCTTTTCATTGCAGGGCCGTGCGTCATAGAGAGCGCGGAATTGCTTGACACGGTGGCTGCAGAACTGCGGCGCATCGCGGACGCGACGGGGGCCGAGATTGTCTTCAAGGCTTCGTTCGACAAGGCGAACCGCACGAGCATTCACTCCTTCCGCGGTCCGGGGATGGAGCGCGGCTTGCAGATGCTCGCCGACGTGAAGGCCCGCTACGGCCTGCGCGTGACGACCGACGTGCACGAGAGCTATCAGGCCGAGGCCTGTGGCGAGGTGTGCGACGTGCTGCAGGTGCCGGCGTTCCTCTGCCGACAGACCGACTTGCTGACAGCGTGCGCCCGGACGGGTCGCGTGGTGAACATCAAGAAGGCGCAGTTCCTCTCCGGCGAGGATATGCGCTACCCCGTGGAGAAGGCCCGCGAGGCCGGTGCCACGGAGGTGTGGCTCACGGAGCGCGGCAATACCTTCGGCTACAATACGCTGGTGGTGGACTTCCGCAATCTGCCGATAATGCGGCAGTGGGCCGACCGCGTGGTGATGGACTGCACGCACTCGGTGCAGCGTCCCGGGGCGGCTGGCGGCAAGACGGGCGGCGACCGCCAGTATGTGCCCGCCATGGCACTGGCGGCCAAGGCTTTCGGTGCTCAGGGGTATTTCTTTGAGACGCACCCCACGCCGGATACGGCCCTCTCGGACGGGCCTAATATGCTGCCGCTGGAGGATATGGAGGGGATGATAAAAAGACTGAACCAAAGCCCTACCTAAAGCCCCACCTAAAGCCCCACCCCGTCAACGCTGCCTGCGGCACTTTGACACCCCTCCCCCATAGGGAGGGGAAGATACCCCTAAAGGAAGGGGAGCAGCCCCACCCCGTCAAAGCTGCCTGCGGCACTTTGACACCCCTCCCCCATAGGGAGGGGAAGATACCCCTAAAGGAAGGGGGGCGATGGGGAGAATAGCTTGTAACAATCCCAACTTTTAACTTTTAATTTTTAACTTTTAACTGAAGAAATGGGACGCCGAATTAAGAAGATTAAGAAGATTCGCCTGCATCATGAGGGCAACCACACGCTGCTGTTGGCCTTCGTGCTGTTTGCGCTGTTGTTTGCTGCCTGCCGCGTGTGGCTGTACCCCGTGAGCGTGGCGGCGTTCTATGTGGTGGTGGCCGTGGCCGCCGTGGTGATGGGCGTGCTCATCAATTTCTTCCGCTGTCCCATTCGCACGTTTGAGGGCGAGCCGGAAGGCATCGTCGTGGCCCCCGCCGACGGCAGGGTGGTCGTGATAGAGGAAGTGGAGGAGAACGAATATTTCCACGACCGTCGCCTGATGGTGAGTATCTTCATGAGCCTTACGAACGTCCATGCCAACTGGTTCCCCGTGGAAGGCATCGTGAAGAAAGTGGAGCATCAGGACGGTAACTTCCACAAGGCCTGGCTGCCGAAGGCTTCGATAGAAAACGAGCGCAGCACGGTGGTCATCGAGACCCCCGACGGCCAGGAAGTCCTCGTGCGCCAGGTGGCCGGCGCCATGGCCCGCCGCATAGTGACCTATGCCGAGGAGGGCGACCACTGCTTCATCGACGAGCACATGGGCTTCATTAAGTTCGGCTCGCGCGTGGATACCTTCCTGCCCCTCGGCACGGAACTCTGCGTAAACTTCGGCGACAAGACTACCGGCAACGAAACCGTGTTGGCAAGGCTGAAAGCATAAGGATTCAAACATAAATATGAAAAAACATATCCCCAACATTATTACCTGCTGCAACTTGCTTTGCGGCTGTATGGCAACATACGTGGCCTTTATGAGCGTGTCCAAGCCCGGCCCTTACTACCTGATTGTGGCCTTCTGCTTCATTATCGGAGGAGCCGTGTTCGACTTCTTCGACGGCTTCACGGCGCGCCTGCTGGGCGTCAGCAGCCCTATCGGTAAGGAACTTGACTCGCTGGCCGACGTCATCACCTTCGGCCTGTCGCCTGCCGCCATCGTTTTTGACGTGCTCTGCTGGATACTTCCCGAGGCGTACACTTGGGCGGCGGCCGTAGCCCTCCTCATTGCGGCCTTCTCGGCTCTGCGCCTGGCCAAATTCAACCTCGACACCCGCCAGACGATGGGCTTCATCGGACTCCCCACGCCCGCCAACGCCCTCTTCTGGGGCGGACTGGCCCTCACGTTGATGCAGCACCGCACGTGGTGCGAGGATAACGCCGTGCCCGTGAGCATACTGCTCGTAGTGGGAGTGCTCCTGAGCTGTTGGCTGCTGGTGTGCGAGGTGCCCATGTTTGCACTGAAGTTCCATGACTACTCGTGGAAGAACAACCGCCTGCGCTACAGCTTCATCCTTGCCAGCGCCGCCATCATCGTCCTGACGAAATGGACGGGACTGGCCATCGTCGTGGTGCTCTACATCGTGTTGAGCATCCTGCAATCGCTGCTACCTCAAAAAGTGAAAAGTGAAGAGTGAAAAGTGAAAAATAAGAGAGTGATAAATCATAATTCCTAATTCAAAATTCATAATTCTTAATTCACAATTTATAAATGGAACGTCTAATTAAAAAATTCCTGTTCGTTCTTGCTGTGCTTTGCCCGGCGCTGGCTTTCGCTGATGTGACAAGCCTGCCCGCCGACATCATCGTCATACCGACCAAGAACGACGCCACCAAGCCCTTCTCGGCTTCGTCCACCTCGGACAGCCGCACCACCAACACATGGCTACAGACTTTCCATACCACACGCACCATCTCCGGCCAGAGCTATGAATGCCTGCGCTACGAGAGTCCCAAATTCAAACTCACGAGCGGCGTGAAGAAACTCGTGATAACCGTCACCCACACCCCGCTCGACCGTACGCCCAACGCCAAGACGGACGGCCCGTACTTCAACATCAGCGAGCTCTTCTTCTACGACGGTGACGGCAAGGAGGTGAAAATCCCCGCCAGCAGCATCAAGTCCAACGCCCCTGACGCCGAAGGAGGCGTGGTGGGCAACCTCGTGGACAGAGATATCAGCACCCACTTCCACTCCTCATGGAAAGAAGCAAAGGCCCCCGCGGAGTACTACCACAACATCGTGGTGACGCTTCCCGAGAGCCTCAACGCGTTCAGTTTCGCTATGGAGCATGATTGGATCAACACCCGTCTGTATAATATGCCGACGGAAGTTATCGTATCGGAGTACAGCGAGCACACTGACAACCTCGATGCCCTGATAGCCCAGGCCGAGAACATCAATGTAGAGGGCGGCGATGACCCCGGCTTTGCCACCGGCGACTACAGCGCGTTCTACAAAGCCCTTGACGACGCCCACAAGGTGGCCTCCGACGTCTCCGCCACGGCAGAGCAGCGACAGGCTGCCGCCGAAGCCCTCAAGGCTGCCCTCGAACAGGCCAGCAAGGCCGAGATGCGCTGGCCCGAGGAAGACAAGGAGTACAACCTCGTCTGTGGCTTCGACAAGTTCTTCTACTATCAGAACACCCCCAAGGCCCTCTCCTCGATGGAGGACGACGTGCTGTGGTGGGAGAATGCCGACGGCTATTCCCATAACCAGCTCTTCACCTTCAAGCGTCAGGGCGGAAACGCCACCGACGGCTACACCTATTACATACAGCACACGGCCACCGGCAAGTACATCGGTACGATATGCGAAGATACCGGAGCCGACGGCGTCGTGTGGGGACAGCCTTCTCACATACACCTCGTCACGGAGCCTGAACTCGTGCGCCTCCATCCCTTGGGCGGCGGCCAGTTTAACATAGAAGTGAAGGGCTCCTCCGGCCAGTGGTCGCGCGTGTTCCTTCACACCGGCTACCACAACGGAGGTCTGCCCCTCGGCGTACATCCCACCGATGGCGGCGGCATAAGTAAAAGCCGCTCCGAAGGCCTCGCCGTATATGGCGTGCAGGGCCCCGTCATTCCCTACGACGGCGGCATCGGCAGCCAGTCGGCCTGGTACATCCGCGAGCTTCGCGGTCTGCCCTCTACCCTCACGCTCGAGAAGTCCGCGCTGGGCGGAAATGTTTACACCGCTCCCACCGTGCACCTCAACAATGGCGTGATACAGTTTAAGATAAAGGGCAACGTCGATTGCGCCTTCGCCGACTTTGAACTCCGCAACTTGCAGGGCGAAGTCATCCCCTGCACGCTGAAGCCCACCGACGGCGGCACACTCGTCCTCCTCAATAACTATGTGGAGAGCTTCAAGTTCACCTTCACCAATACCGAGGGTGTCCGTCGCGTGACCATCTCTGTGCCCAAGAGTGTGTATAAGGAGCAACTCCGCGTGATGACCTTCAATGTGCCCAAGACCAACATAGCCTCCGAGGGCGTAAATCTCTGGAGCAACCGCGTTGCTGCAATTCAGAAATACTGGAAAACCGTGCGCCCCGATGTCATCGGTATGCAGGAGCCCAAGAAGTCAGACCTTCAGGATTACCTCTCCGGCCTGCCCGAATATGCCATGGTGGGCGTGGGCCGCGACAACGGCAAGGAAAAGGGTGAGTACAACCCCTTGCTCTACAACACCCGCAGCATCCGCGTGGAGGACCACGGCTACTTCTGGCTCTCCACCACGCCCGACACGCCTTCCAAGTCTTACGGCAGCCAGTTCAACCGTATGTGCACTTGGGCTCTGATGCGCGACACTCGTACGCAGGCTCTCTTCCTGATGTGCAACCTCCACCTCGACCACACCTCCGACGCCTGCCGCGAGAGTCAGGTGAAGGTGGCCAAGGCTCAGATAAAGATTGTGCAGGAAAAACTGATGAAGAAGTTGCCCGCCAGTGCTTTCGGATCTCACGGTGAACTGCCTACCATTCTCACCGGAGACTTCAATACCCTCGCTAGCCAGCCAGGCTACGATTATGCTCGCGGAGAGGCCTTCCCGATGTTTGATGCCTGGAGCATGTCGCCCGACCGCAACGGCACGGGCTACAGTATGGTGGCCTCGAAGCGCAAGCTCGACTATATCTTCACCACGGCCTCCGTCTATTCCGTGGCCGGCTACCTTGAATTGAGTCTGCAACCCTCTGGCCTGCAGTACTCCGACCACAACCCGCAGTATGCCGACGTCGCATGGGAACTCAACCCCGTGCCCGAGGCCGAGCAACTCCTTCAGAAAGCACAGGCCGAACTCGACGGCACGCTGAAATACAACGTCGGCACCACCGGCCTTATCACCAACGCCACCGACGGCAACGCCGGCTGCCAGTTGAGCGCCGATGCCGTGGAGACCTCCGAGGGTCAGTACTTCAAGTACCTCGTTGACGGCAAGACCAGCACCTATCTGCACTCCCTCTACTCCACACTGCCCTCCAACAATCCCCGTTGGCTGCAAGTGAAGTTCAATGAAGAGGAGGAGCGCTTCGTGATGAGTTATATCCGCCGCGACGTCGCCAACGGCATCTCTGACCGTTGGGACGACATCTTCATCCAGGCCTCCAACGACGGCAAGACCTGGGACGACATCACGCAGATTCACGCCTTTGGCGGCGAGGCCCTCAAAGCCTACAAGTCTGACGTCATCGAACTTCACAAGCCCTACGGCTATGTTCGCTTCAACATCATCCGTACGGCAGGCATGCGCCTCTGCAACGGCAATCCGATGTAT
>JAKSLT010000090.1 GCA_024401055.1 Bacteroidaceae bacterium
ATCGTCAGGATTTGCCACTTTGGAGGGTCGAAACTGTAAAAAATTTTGACAAAATGCCGGGCCGCTTTCGCGCACGCCGCAGGGCGCACGCGGGAGCGCATATAGGGGATATATAAGGAGCGGAGGAGACGTTTGAAGGGGTGGGGGAGGACTTTTGGACGCTAAATTTGGCGGAATGCGGATTTTTTCGTAACTTCGCAGCCAATATGCAGTGGTTGCCTACAACAAAGAAGGAATGTGAGCGCCGCGGATGGGACCGGCTGGACGTCGTCCTGTTCTCCGGCGATGCGTACGTGGACCATCCGTCGTTCGGTGCGGCAGTAATAGGCCGCACTATAGAGGCTATGGGCCTGCGCGTCGCCATCGTGCCGCAGCCCGACTGGCACGGCGACCACCGCGACTTCCTCAAGCTGGGCCGCCCCAGGATGTGCTTCATGGTGAGTCCCGGGGCGATGGACAGCATGGTGAACAAGTACACCGCCGCCCGGCGCCTGCGCTCCGAGGACGCCTACTCGCCCGACGGGCGCCACGACCAGCGCCCCGAGATGCCCAGTATCGTCTATACGAAGGTGCTGAAGGAGCACTTCCCCGACACTCCCGTGGTGTTGGGAGGCATAGAGGCCTCCATGCGCCGCCTCACGCACTACGATTATTGGCAAGACCGCCTCAGGCCTTGCCTGCTCGTGGAGAGCGGGGCCGACATGATAGTCTATGGAATGGGCGAACAGCCCATCCGGGACCTCTGCCGCATGCTGGAAGAGAAGATTCTTCACGGCCGGGAGGACGCCGGCGTGACGGTGGCCGACTTCCGCGCGCTGATGAGGCGCTATCCCTTGCGTCAGAGCGTGATGCTGTGGGCGGAGAGCGAAATTCCCGGCGGCCGCAGGGACGACGACATCGTGCTCTACGGCCATGACGAATGCCTGAAGGACAGGAAGAAACAGGCCGCCAACTTTAAGCACATCGAGGAGCAGAGCAATGTGATGAGGCCCGTGAGACTGTTGCAGAAGACCGGCAAGCCGAATGAGACGGCCGTCGTGGAAGTACCCTATCCCCCCATGACTACCGAGCAACTCGACGCTTCTTACGACCTGCCCTACACCCGCCTGCCGCACCCCAAATACAACGGCAAGCGCATCCCCGCCTACGAGATGATAAAGCACTCCGTGTGCCTGCACAGGGGCTGCTTCGGCGGCTGCGCCTTCTGCACGATTTCCGCGCATCAGGGGAAGTTCATCGTGAGCCGCTCGAAGGAAAGCATACTCAGGGAGGTGAAGCAAATAACGGAGATGCCCGACTTCCGCGGATATATCAGCGACCTCGGCGGGCCCAGTGCCAACATGTACCGCATGGGAGGCCGCGACAGGAGCCTCTGCGAAAAGTGCCGCCGCCCCTCGTGCATACATCCCGGCGTCTGCCCCAACCTGAACGCCGACCACCGGCCGCTGACGGAAGTCTATCGTGCCGTGGACGCCCTGCCGGGAGTGAAGAAGAGCTTCATCGGTAGCGGCGTGCGCTACGACCTCCTGCTCCACGACTACAAAGACCCTGCGCTCCGCAAGGCCGCGGAGGACTACACGCGGGAGCTTGTCGTGAAGCACGTCAGCGGCCGCCTGAAGGTGGCCCCCGAACACACCGAGGACAACGTCCTGAGGCTGATGCGCAAGCCCCCGTTCGCACTCTTTGAGCGCTTCAAGGAAATCTTCGACCGCATAAACCGCCAGGCCGGCCTGCGCCAGCAAATCATACCCTACTTCATCAGCAGCCACCCCGGCTGCCGCGAAGAGGACATGCAGCGCCTGGCCCGCCAGATGCGGCACCTGGACTTCCGCCTGGAGCAGGTGCAGGACTTCACGCCCACACCGATGACCGTAAGTACCGAGGCGTGGTATGCCGGCGTGCACCCCTACACTCTCGAACCCGTCTTCTGCGCCAAGAGTGCGGAAGAGAAGAAACGGCAGAACGCGTATTTTTTCCTTTGGAAGAAGCCCGAACAAAAACAAAACCCACAGCCTCACCCCGCCGCGGCTGCTTCGCACCGCAGCGCCCCTCCCCGAAAAGGAAGGGGGAAGCGCTCCTAAAGGTTCATGAACTAATAACCTCTTAACCTGATAACCTCACACCCAATAACCTCAGAACCCTAACAGAAAGCCCCCTTTAAGGGAATTGAGGGGCTTCCCCTCCTTCCAACCTATAGAGGAATTATCCCCCTCCCTATTCGGGGAGGGGTGGCAAAGTTCTAAAGGAAGCTTTGACGGGGTGAGGCTGCAAATAATTATTATTATGGGACACTTACCCGCGCTTGTCACCGACCTGGCGCTGATATTGATACTCGCCGGCGTCGTGTCGCTGCTCTTCAAGAAGCTGAAGCAGCCGCTCGTACTGGGCTATATCGTCGCCGGCTTCCTGGCCGGAAAAGGCATGCCCTACATGCCCTCGGTGGAGGACACCGGCAGCGTGGAGACGTGGGCGCAGATAGGCGTCGTCTTCCTCATGTTCACCCTCGGCCTGGAGTTCTCGCTCAAGAAAATACTGCGGCAGGGCGTGAAGCCCGTCATCACCGCCTGCCTCGTCATGCTGTGCATGATGGCGGTGGGCAACCGCGTGGGGCGCCTGTTCGGATGGAGCGAGATGGACCGCCTCTTCCTCGGGGGAATGCTCGCGATGAGCTCAACCACCATTATCTTCAAAGCCTTCGGCGACCTGGGGCTCATGAAGAAGAAGTTCGCCTCGAAGGTACTCAGCGTCCTCGTGCTGGAGGACATCCTCGGCATACTGCTCATGGTCGTGCTCAGCGGCGTTGCCGTCAGTCAGAAGCTGGAGGGCACGGAACTCGTGTCGAGCCTCTTCGTGCTGGGCTTCATCCTCATTCTGTGGTTCGTGGTGGGCATGTTCGTCATCCCCACCTTCCTCCGCTTCACCAAGCGCCTGATGAACGCCGAGACGCTCCTCATCTTCAGCGTGGCGTGCTGCTTCTTCTTCGTGGTGTATGCCGACTCCGTGGGCTACAGTACGGCTCTCGGCGCCTTTATGATGGGAAGCATTTTCGCAGAGACCGTGGAGGCCGAACGCATCGAGCGGCTCGTGGCGCCCGTCAAGGACCTCTTCGGCGCAATCTTCTTCGTGTCCGTCGGCATGCTGGTCGATCCCGCCGTACTGGTGGAATACTGGCTGCCCATCCTCGTCATCACCGTCAGCATACTCCTCGGGCAGGCCCTCTTCGGCACCGGCAGTTTCCTCCTCACCGGCCACTCGCTGAAGATGAGCGTGCAGTGCGGCTTCTCCCTGGCCCAGGTGGGCGAGTTTGCCTTCATCATCGCCGGCATGGGCATAGCGATGGGCGTAACCAGCAAGTTCCTCTATCCGGTCATCGTTGCCGTCAGCATAATCACCACTTTCATCACGCCCTATATGATTCGCGCCGCGCAGGCTCTGAACCTGCCCGCGCTCACCCTCAACATCCCCACCCTCAAGCGGGACGGCACGGCCCTCAGCGCCTGGCAGCGCCTGCTGGCCGCCATTGCCGTGCAGACAAGCGTCTATTCCGTGCTGAGCATCGCCATCATCGTGCTCTCACTCTCCACCCTCTTGATGTTTACCCGCGCCACGTTCGGCCACTGGCCGGGCAACGCCGTCTGCGGCGTCCTGACGCTCGTCGCCGTCTCCCCTTTCCTCCGCGCCATCGTCATGCGCAAAAACCACTCCGAGGAAATGAAGACCGTGGCCCGGCTGGGGCGCAACAACAAGCGGCTGCTCCGTTTCCTCCTCGTGGCCCGCTTCCTCCTCGCCACCTTCTTCATATATT
The DNA here is from genome assembly GCA_024401055.1 of Bacteroidaceae bacterium. Lineage (GTDB taxonomy): Bacteria > Bacteroidota > Bacteroidia > Bacteroidales > Bacteroidaceae > Alloprevotella. The sequence goes on from JAKSLT010000090.1 coordinate 3,806, forward strand.
ATATCTTCGACTATCTCTCGCCCTTCCGCTACTATTGGCACTGGCTCGCCGCTGCCCTCCTCATGCTCCTCATCTGCTGCGACCGGCGCGTCAAGAAGGTGAGCCGCCGGCTGGAGAGCATCTTCCGCCGCAACCTTTCCGCCCGCGAGGAGGCCCCCGTCAGCAGCGAGGCCGAGATGCAGGCCTTCTCGCAGCTCCTCAACGCCGACGACTACGAGCACGAGGCCCCCGTGAAGCTCCAGCACATCAAGGTGCGCCCCGACCACCCCTTCTGCGGCAAGCCCCTGCGCGAAAGCCGGCTGCGCGAGGACTACGGCTGTCAGGTCGTGGGACTGGAACAGACCGCCGGCTCATTCATCATCCCCGAGGCCGACTACGTCCTCCTCTCCGGCGACGTCCTCTGGCTCGTCGGCGGGAAAGAGAGCCTCGTGAAACTCATCATAGAATAGCCTCCCCCCACGCTTCATAACTCATAATCCAAAATTCATAACACAATGATTGAAGAACAAATCAAAGAATTCGTCCGCCAGGCCCATCGCGTCGGCGATGCCGGCCTCACCATCTGCAGCAGCGGCAACCTCTCGTGGCGCATCGGCGACGTAGCCCTCGTGAGCGGCACCGGCTCGTGGGTGCCCTCCCTCCGCGAAGACCAGGTCAGCGTCTGCCGCGTCGCCGACGGCGAAGTGCTCAACGGCGTCCGCCCCTCCATGGAGAGCGTCTTCCATCTCGGCGTGATGAGAGAGCGTCCCGACGTAGGCGTCGTGCTCCACTTCCAAAGCAAGTACGCCACGCAAATCGCATGCTCCGAGAAGCGTCCGGCAAGCTACAACGTCACCGCCGAAGTGCCCCTCCACGTCGGCCGCGTCATCCCCGAGATACCCTTTTACTGCCCCGGCTCCCCCGAACTGGCCGAGGCCGTCGTCGGCGCCATGAAGACGCGCAACAGCATCCAGCTCCTGCAGCACGGCCAGGTGGTGTGCGGCACCGACTTCGACGATGTCTTCCAGCGCGCCATGTTCTTCGAGATGGCCGCCCGCATCTGCGTCAAGGCCGACATGCACCCCCGCGTATTCTCCGAGGAGGAAATCGACGCCCTCGAGATTCATTTTTTCGGTAAGACGACCCGCAACGGACTAAACCTCTAACATCATGGAAAAAACAGCAGACAACAAGAAAGGTCGCCTGATAGAGAAAAAGTATTTGGTGACATTCATACTGATAACCACCCTTTTCGCTCTCTGGGGCTTCGCCAACGACATCACGAACCCCATGGTGGCCGCCTTCCAGACGGTCATGGAAATCTCCGCCGCCAAGGCCTCGATGGTACAGTTCGCCTTCTACGGCGGATACGCCACCATGGCCATCCCCGCCGCCCTCTTCATACGCCGATACAGCTATAAGAGCGGCATACTCCTGGGCCTGGCGCTCTATGCCACAGGTGCATTTCTCTTTATACCCGCAGCCGCGTTCCAGAACTTCTGGTACTTCTGCATCTCCCTCTACATCCTCACCTTCGGCCTCGCCTTCCTCGAGACCACGGCCAACCCCTTCATCCTCTCCCTCGGAAGCAAGGAGACCTCCACGCGCCGCCTCAATCTCGCCCAGGCCTTCAATCCCATGGGCTCCCTCTGCGGCATGGCCGTGGCCAGCCTCATCGTGCTGCCCTCCCTCATCAGCGACCGCCGCGACGCCGCCGGACAGATAATATTCTCCACCCTCTCCGAGAGCGAGAAGGCCGGCATACGCCTCCACGACCTCGCCGTCATCCGCAACCCCTACGTGGCCATCGGACTCGTGGTGCTCTGCATGTTTATCATCATCGGCCTCACCAAGATGCCCCACACCACCGGCGATGCCACGAAGGTCAGCGCGCGGCAGACGCTCTGCAACCTCTGGCACAACGTCACGTATCGCGAGGGCGTCGTGGCGCAAGTCTTCTACGTGGCCGCGCAAATCATGACGTGGACTTTCATCATCCAGTATGCCGACAATCTCGGCATAGACAAGGCTACGGCGCAGAACTACAACATCGTGGCCATGACGATGTTCCTCTGCTCGCGCTTTATCTCCACCTTCCTCATGAAATACGTCAACGGCCGCCTGCTCCTCGCCCTCTTCGGCTGCGGAGCCGCGCTGTGCACCGCGGGTGCCATCACCGTCGTGGGCCACGCCGGCCTCCTGTGCCTCGTAGGCGTCAGCTTCTTCATGAGCCTCATGTTCCCCACCATCTACGGCATCGCTCTGGAGAACGTAAGCCAGGAGGACAGCACCCTCGGTGCGGCCTTCCTCGTCATGGCCATCGTGGGCGGCGCCCTCATGCCCCCCTTGCAGGGCAGCATCATCGACCTCGGCACCGTCCTCGGCCATCCCGCCGTGAACGTCAGCTTCTGCCTGCCCCTCGTGTGCTTCCTCGTCATCATCACCTATGGCGTAAGATGCTATAAGAGACAATAAATCCCCGGAACTGCCGCGGGCGTGCCCGCCGCATGCCGTGCCGCAGTTCCCCGTTCGCATTTCGTGAACAACAGTCCCCTTCCAAGGCTGCCGGATGCCCGGCGGCCTTTTTTTGTGGGAAAAAAACGGCAGGAAAAGCATGCCGGAAGCTTCAGGAAAACGCATCAAATAGATTGTTTTATACTTTTAGCATATTATTAGCCCTGTGAGGAGGCTGGAAGCCTCTACTTTGAGTAACCCGGGACGAAGTCTCGGGTGTGTGGTCTCTCTATCTTAGTTCTGGCTGGAAGCCAGTACCTCCAGCGAGGGCGCAACGAGCTCTCCCCGCAAGGTACTGGCTTCCAGCCAGCCCACAAAAGTGCAACCGCTTACCCGAGACTCCGTCCCGGGTTATTCACCGCTCACTCCGTTCGCTGTGTTGGCTTCCAGCCAATGCTCTTTCACCTGACCCCTGCCCGCCGCCTGCCTCCAAAATTTTTGATAAATTTTTTCCTAATTTATGTAGCGCCGCAGGCAACCC
>JAKSLT010000091.1 GCA_024401055.1 Bacteroidaceae bacterium
CTCTTCAGACTTGCTAAGATTTATGCTTACCCCCACTAAATTTCCAGTGAGCCCTAAATTTCCAGTGAGCCAATGAAAATCAACGCGCGCGGATACAAAAAAAAGAGGAACTCTTGCGAACTCCTCTTGCGGTGCGGACGGGACTCGGACCCGCGACCCCTAGCGTGACAGGCTAGTATTCTAACCAGCTGAACTACCGCACCAGTCTTGTGTGCTCGTCGGGCTTGGCCCGATTTGCGAGTGCAAAAGTAGGGCTTTCTGGGGAAATAACCAAATGTTTTGGCGACTTTTTACAGGATTTTCTGAAAAAAGGTTGCTTTTATGTATTTTCCGTTGGAGAAATGCCAATCGGGGATATCAAATACAGGGGTAAATCCTGCGCTTCGGAAGAGAGAGAGGGAGGCTGCGTTGCCTTCGGGAACGAGGGCGTAGAGTTGGTGCAGGCGAAGGTAACGGCGGCAGTGCTCTTCCAACAGGCGGAGGGCCTCAAGGCCGATACCCTGTCCGCGGTATTCGCGCAGAACGGCGATGCTTACTTCGGCGCGGAGGGCACGGGCATCGTAGTTTGTGAGGTCGATGAGGCCGACGGGTTGCCCGGCGTATTCAATGACGAAGCGCAGTTCGCCGCTCTCGGTGATGTCGGCTCCCATGGCCTGGATGTGATGGCGCAGGGCGTGGCGCGAGTAGGGCGTGGCGGTGGCGCCGACGTCCCACATCTCCGGATCGTTCTCTATGGTGTAGAGAAGGGGGAGGTCCTCGGGTTCAAGGGCGCGGAGGAGCCCCCTTCTTATCCCCCCAAGGGGGGAAGATTCAGCGCGTTTGGGACTCTCCCCCTTGGGGGAGGTGGAGGGGGCCTTTTTATTCATACGTCTGGTGGCAGGCGATGAGGACGCCGGTATGGGGGTTGAAGGTGCCGAGGGCGTAGTCGTGGCGGGGATTGGCGGCCAGCGTCTCTATCATCTCGGCGAAGGATGTCTCGGCGGCATTGTAGATGACGGCATCCACGGGGCGGTCGGGCGACGGCGTGGGGGTGGCGAGCAGGTCTATGCCGTTGCGCTCGGCAATGTCGGCTACGACGTCGGCCTGCGGGGCGTTGGCATCGTAGGCATAGAGGTCGGCACGGCGCGTGCGGTTGGACGTGAGGAACTCTCCTATGCCCCGGAACCACTGTCCGACGAGGGCCATCAGCGCCCGCGTGTAGATGGCCAGGCGTATGGGGAGGGTGAGGAGCAGGCTGGAGGCAAAATGCTTGCGGAAGAAGATGAGCATGGCCTCGTAGAAGGTGTGCACGTAGTGGTAGGTGTTCTTCTTCGTGCTCTCGCCCTTGTAGTGGAGAATGGGCGTGGGGATGTAGTAATTCTGGAAGCCGGCCTTGAGGAAACGGTAGGAGAGGTCGATGTCCTCGCCGTACATGAAGAAGGCTTCGTCGAAGTAGCCTACTTTGTTGAGGGATTCCTTGCGGCATAGCATGAAGGCACCGCTGACGATGTCGATGGGGCAGGGCTGGTCGTCGGGCAGGTAGCGCATGTAGTAGCGTCCGAAGCGGCGGCTCTTGGGGAAGAGCGTGCCGAGGCCCGTCATCTTGCAGAAGCTTACCCACGGCGTGGGGAGTCCGCGGCGGCTCTCGGGGGCAAAGCGGCCGTCGCCGCTAATCATCCTGACGCCCATCACGCCGAGGTCGGGATGGGATTCGGCGAAGTCCAGCGCGTCTTTCAGCGTGTGCTCCGTGATGACGGTGTCGGGGTTGAGGAAAAGAACGTATTCGCCCTTTGAACGGCGTATCGCCTGGTTGTTGGCGCGGCCGAAGCCCACGTTGCGGGCGTTGGGGATGATGTGCAGGGCGGGGTAGCGCTCGGCGGGGAAGCGGTGGGCGATGTAGCCGGCGGAGTTGTCGGGCGAATCGTTGTCCACGACGAACACCTCACCGTCGATGCCGCCTTGCTTGAGCGAGGCATACACGCTCAAGAGGCACTGCTCCACGTAGTGGCGCACATTGTAACTTACAATTATAATGGAGAGTTTCATTCTTTTTCACGTGGCAGGTCGCTGGCCTGCGGTATTTCTATGGCGAACGTCGTGCCCTTGCCTATCTCGGAGGCCTCCACGTATATGCGGCCGTGGTGGTATTCTTCTACGATGCGCTTGGCGAGGGAGAGGCCGAGGCCCCAGCCGCGCTTCTTTGTAGTGAAGCCCGGGCGGAAGACATCCTTAAAGTGGCCGCGCTCAATACCCTTGCCGGTGTCGGCCACCTCTACGAGGATATGGCCGCGCTGACGGCTCACGTAGATGGCTATCTTGCCCTGGCCCTGCATGGCGTCGATGGCGTTCTTGCAGAGGTTCTCTATGACCCACTCAAAGAGCGGGGCACACACCGAGGCCTGCATGTGCTCCTCGGAGAAGGAGGTGGTCATCTCCACGCGGTCGGACGTGCGGCGATGGATATAATCCACCACGTGCTGCACTATCTCGCACAGGTCGGCGGGCTTCATTTCGGGGGCGGAACCTATCTTTGAGAAGCGCTCGGCGATGAGCTGCAGGCGTTGCACGTCGGTGCTCATGTCGGGCAGTAGCGGGTCGTCGGGGTATTGTTCGCGCAGCACTTGCGTCCAGGCCATGAGCGAGGAGATTGGCGTGCCGAGCTGGTGGGCCGTCTCGCGTGAGAGTCCCACCCACACTTTGTTCTGTTCGGCGCGCTTGCTGCTCAGCAGGGCGAAGATGGCCACGGCGATGAAGAGTCCCACGATGCCCAGTTGCACGTAGGGGAACTGCGAGAGGCGCGTGAGCATCAGGCTGTCGCCGTAGCATACGGTGAGGGAGTCGGCCGCGGCCGCAGCATTCTCTGCCTCCGCAGTGGCAAGCGTTAACGCCGTATCTGTGCTCTCTTCCAGTGGGGCGGCGAGCGAGTCCGCCGTTTCGGAGCTTGTGAGGTTGATAGTGAGGCGGTGGCCGCTCTTTACGATTTTCTCAATGGCGGTGGAGTCCTCCACGTTGCGCGATTCCGTCACCTGCCCGTTCTTGTCGAGCACTACGATGGGGATATACTCGTTGCCGTTGATTACTTTCAGCACGAGGTTGAGGTCGGTGTTCTCGTCGGCTTCGGAGAGTGCGCGCATAGCTTCGGCCCACACCGCCACGTTGCCGCGTTCCTCCGACTTGAGGTCCTGAATCAACACGTTGCTGACCCACAGCGAGGCTCCCGCAATGATGAAGGCGACCACCACGAGGGCCACCTTCACATGCGTCATGTTGTTAATCCAAGTCATATATAAAGCCGCACACACAACACACACACAACTCACGGCCCCACTCCGTCAGAGCCACCTGCGGTGCTCTGACACCCCTCCCCCATAGGGAGGGGAGAATACCACTAAAGGGTGGGGCAGAAAAGGGTAGGAACTATAGGTTGTTGGAAGGAGTTGGAAATTGTACGGAGAGTTTGAATTTATATTTCTTATTTATGTTTCGTGTAGATGTCCTTTAGGGGTATCTTCCCCTCCCGGCCCCTCTCTGGCTTCCGCCATCTCTCCCCGGTAGGGCGAGAGTCCGCTCTGCGAGCGGGAGGGGTGTCAGAGCACCGCAGGTGGCTCTGACGGAGTGGGGCTGTGGGTTAGTCTGTTAATCCCCTCAATATACCCCAGCAGCTCCTCGCGGCCGGTGCGCTTCTCGGCGGAGGTGACGAAGTGGGGCGGGAGTTCCTCCCACTCTTCGCGCAGGGTGTTGAGGAAGCCCTCCACGTTGCGGCGCGTCTCGGCCTGGCTGTTCTTGTCGGCCTTGGTGAAGACGATGGAGAAGGGCACGCCGTTCTCGCCGAGGAACTGTATGAAGTCGAGGTCTATCTGCTGCGGCTTCAGACGGGAGTCGATGAGCACGAAGAGGTTTGTGAGCTGCTCGCGCTCCAGGACGTAGTGGTTGATGAGATTGTAGAGTTTCTCCATCTCCTTCTTTCCGCGCTTGGCGTAGCCGTAGCCGGGAAGGTCCACGAGGTGCCACTCCTCATTCACGATGAAGTGGTTGATGAGGAGCGTCTTTCCTGGCGTGGCGGAGGTCATGGCCAGTCCTTTCCGCCCCGTGAGCATATTGATGAGCGACGATTTCCCCACGTTGCTCCTTCCGATGAAGGCATACTCCGGCAGGGTGCTCTGCGGGCACATGTCGGCACGGCTGTTGCTCACTACGAAACGGGCACTCTTTATTTCCATGTTTTTTTTATTTAGACAACAGACAACGGACGAGGTTTAAGGTAGGTTCTATTAATTAGTTATTTCTTCCATTCAGGGTAGTATTCTATGCTCGGCTGCTTTTGGTCTCTTCTCTCGTATCTTCCTTCCTTTCTTTCAGTCACTTTTGTAGGCGTACAAAAGTAGTGCCCGCACCGCTCCTTCATGAAAGAAAGAAATCTATACTTTTGGACGTTTCCAAAAGTCGGAAGAGCCGCAAAACCACCGCGAGCTAATTTATAGAACCTACCTTAAGTGAAAAGTGAAGAGTGAAGAGTGAAAAATAACATTCTTTGACGGCGGACGGCGTGGCCTTGGCGCCTTCCCCATTCCATTCCCCGCCCTTTAGGGAGGGGTTAGGGGAGGGCCAGGAGGGTCTGCGCATCTTCTTCTTAGTCGCACACCGGCCTTATGCTGCGGCCGTAGTAGCGGTTGAAGACGCCCCAGCCCAGGAAGGAGGATTGGAAGTAGAAGATGTGGACTTGCGAGGGGTTTTCCTTGTTGAGCGAGGAAGACCAGTAGTAACCGTAGGAGCCGGCGAAGTTGAGGCTCTCTATGTTGCGGTATCCGGCGGCGGGCAGGAACAGTGTGTTGCCGTTGGGGCCGGTGAACTTGCAGCCATACACGCCGTTCTTCGTGCCCCACGCCCATTTGCATTCCCTGCGCAGCTCGTCGAAGTCCTCATAGGAGGGTATGTGCCAGGGGAAGCCCCATTGCACGGTGGCAGCGTCGTCGTCGGGTTCGAGTTCCGTCAGGTTGTCCACGAAACCGTAGGAGGGGTTGTTGTTATAGCGCGTCAGCGTGGTGGCCGAGCCGTTGCAGAGCGAGTAGCTCTCCCACGAGTAGTCGCCGCTTGCGGGGGGCACCGTCTCGCCCCAGGCGTAGTAGTTGCCGAACTTCTCCGGCTTCTCGGCGCCTATGTTGCAGGTGGCCCATTTCAGGCCGGAGGGCAGGCCGAGGTCCACCCATTCGTGAGTGTTGGGCAGGGCCGTGAGCGTGGCCTTGTACTGATAGGCACCGCCGCTGTCCATCTTCTGGCCGTCGAGGGTGGCGGTGTAGCATTTGCCCTTGTTGCCGTAGAGGATGGCGGTGAGGGTCATGCCGCTCAGGTTGGTGTAGGGCATGAGGGCGTAGAGCACGGCCTTGCCGCCGGCGTCCACGCTGATGTCGGAGAGGCGCATGTTGAAACTCTTGCTGCTCTTTGCCACGGTGTACTTAGGTATCAGTCCGGAGAGGTTGAGGTCCAGCTCTTTGGGGAACGCCTTCGTGGGAGCCACGAGGCTGAACGCCATGAGGTCGTCGGCCTCGGGCATGGTGAAGATAAATTTCGCCAGCGCACCGATATGGCGGAACGTGAAGGTCACCTCGCCGTCGGTGGGCATGATGCTCTGCGACACGATGTAGTCGTACTCCGTCAGGTAGTCCACGTTGTCGTTCCCCACCTGCTTGGCCGTGCCATAGACGAAGGGTATCTTGCTGCGGTCCAGGTTGTACTTGTTGAAGGGGTAGTAGGCCGTATAGACATATTTGTTCTTCAGGGCCCAGCATCCGCCGTTGAATTCGGCATACTTCTCTCCGGCGCCCGTGTCGATGGGAAATTCCATCTGGCTGCCGCTGGTGGAGTAAATACCCACGGTGTCCTTGTCAGTCCAGACGAAGTTCACGCTGCTGACGCTCTTTTCGGCGCGCGTGCGGTGGCGCGTACTGGCGGGAGCCTCAGTATCGGCCCATTCAAAGTCTGCCACGGAAAATCTCACATGGCTCACCACGCCGCCTTGTTCCTCGGCGGCATCCGTCTCGTCGGCTGCGCATGCGGCGAAGCCCGCGATGACGGTCAGTGCAGAAAGGAAAAGATATATTTTCTTCATATTCGTGTCACCCTCACCTTCGTCCGCAGAGTTCGGGGAGGGAATTTTTTTTAGGGTTCTTCTTCATCGTCGTCGCTTCCGAAGTTGAAGGGGTCGATTTGTCCGCCGGGTTTGTCCAGCGAGCCCATCAGCATCGACCGTGTGACGACCGCGGTGAGCGACACCGCGGGAGAGGTGTAGGGGCGTTTAATTCTTGTCATATAATATAAGTTTTGCGCGGGGGCGTGCGCACTTGCATGTGCGATATTCCGCGCAAAGTTACGAATAAGCGGGCGAATGGCCAAGGGAAACGCGGTTTTTCTTGGTTTTTTTGAGGAATTGCAGTCGTGTTTTTTCATTTTTTCTCGGCGCCAGCCGACAGAGGATTTATTTTGTCGGCTTTGCCGAGAAATAGTTCGGCTTCGCCGGAAATAGTTTTTTAAGGAAATAAATTTCAGAAATATTTCCCGCGAAGCGGCCTATTATTTCCCGCCGGCAGGGCGGCCTTATTTCTCGGCGCCAGCTGATAGAGGATTTATTTTGTCGGCTTTGCCGAGAAATAGTACGGCTTCGCCGGAAATGCCACCCCCTCTTATCCCCCCGAGGGGGGAAGTTCTGTTTCCTTTCGCTCTTGGGCTCTCCCCCCTCGGGGGAGTAGGAGGGGGTCTTAAACTCTGGGATGTGGCTGG
>JAKSLT010000092.1 GCA_024401055.1 Bacteroidaceae bacterium
ACAGTTTCGGGAAAGGGATATCGCCTGCGGCGCTACATAAATTAGGAATAAATTTATCAAAAATTTTGTAGGTCGGGAGCGGGTAAGAAAGCGTTAATTAGCGTGAGAAAGTTTTTTTGTCGGCTGGCGCCGAGAAATAGAGCCGCCCTGCGGGCGGGAAATAATAAGCCGCTTCGCGGGAAATAATTTAAGACCCCCTCCAACTCCCCCAAGGGGGGAGAGCACAAGAGCGAAAGTAAACAGGACTTCCCCCCATCGGGGGGATAAGAGGGGGGTCATTTCCGGCGAAGCCGCACTATTTCTCGGCGAAGCCGACAAGAAAAAAAATAATAGCTGGCCGATGCTGCAGAATACCTTGCGGCCACATCTTCAGCAGTGCCCGGCACTGCATAATTCCTAAAAATTCATTGCCCGGCCGCGAATAAATTCTTTAATTCTTAAATTCTTGATAAAAAAGAGATATCTGTCTTTCTTTTATTTACAGAAAAGAAGGGCGGGGGTCAATGCCACGCCGAGAGGTTGCACTGGCGCTCGAGGCGGTCCTCAAGAGGGTCGGAGACGTTGACGAAGAAGTTGTAGCCGGTGAGTTCTTCCACTTTGTCCACCGTGGTGGCGCAGTCCTTCATGTCCTGTTCGGCGCGGTTGTTCTGATAAATGAAGGCGATGGCCTTCTCGTGGCCCTTGCGGAGGGAGAGCACACACTTGAAGAAGGCGTCGGGCACGCGCACCTTGTGCTTGCGGCCGATGGTCTTCTTCTTGCGGTCGGGGTTGAAGATGGGGCCGCAGACTATCTTCACGGCACCTTCCTTGCGGGCCCAGCGGCGGCAGGCGCGCTCCAGGGCTTCCCAACTGTAGCGGTTGAGTTCCTCAGTCTGCGGGCACATGTTGCTCATCAGGAAGCAGTCGTGGAGGGCCTTGGCGCCCCACTCCATATCGGCGGCGGGGCACATGTGGCCGCGGGTGTAGCCGGAGCCGGAATAGTCGCCGGTGGTGACGCGCTGGGCAGAGGGCACGGCCTCATCGGGGAAGAAGTCGCGCGAACGATCCAGGTGGCCGCGCGTCTCACTGGCGGTGAGTTCCCACGCCACCCAGTTGGGGCAGAGCGTGGTGGTGTTGAAGGAGAGCGTGTAGCCCGTGTGGGAGATTACGCGCTCACCTTCAGCAGTGGCGGGGAGCTCCATAAGGCGAGGCACACCTGCTGGCCCCCTCCCCGCTCCCCCTTTGGGGGAGAGCTGCAGCGCGGGTTTCTCATCGCTCTTTGGACTTCCCCCAAAAAAGGTGGCGGGGAGGGGGCCGGCAGAGCTCGTGGTGTCTGCGCCGTCTTCATTTCCCTGTTCTTGCGGCTGCATTACGCACGCACTGAACCCGCACGCGAGTATATATAATAATGTGCGGACACAAATATCCTTCTTCATAATTTTATATATGACCCTAATTGAAAGTCCCCCCAAAGGGGGGATTTAGGGGGGCCTACTTAAATATATTCTTCAGCACCTCTTCCGAGATTTTTCTCGTGGCGGTGGTGGTGGCACTCTTGGCGGCCTTGCCGAGGATGTCGGAGCCCGTAGATTTCTTGCTGCTGCCACCGGTGACGGCCTTGCCTACGCTGGTGCCCACGCTGCGGGCGAGACTGCCGAGGATGGCACTGATGATGGCACCGAGGATGCCTTTCTTCCACCATGAAGACTTCTTGGCGGCTTCCTTCTCGGCCTTGGCCTGCTCCTTGGCTTGGCGGGCGGCTTCCTTCTCGGCCTCCTTCTGGGCCTTGGCCTCTTCCTTCGCCTGGCGCTCGGCCTCCTTGGCGGCGGCTTCCTCCGCGTTAGCAGCGGTGAGCTTCTCGTAGGCGCTCTCGCCGTCGATGAGCTGCTCGTATGCCTTGATACGGGCGGGAGCGGCGTTCTTGATGTCGAGGCGCTGGCCGTCGGTGATGGCGCCTATCTGGGAGAGCGGGAAAAGCATGCGGGCGCGCTCCACCATAGAGGGAGCGCCCTTTTCGTCGAGGAAAGAGACGAGGGCTTCGCCCGTCTCGAGGTTCATAATGGCCTCGTCGGTCTTGAAGTCGGGGTTGGCGCGGAAAGTGTCGGCGGCGGCGCGCACGTCTTTCTGGTCTTTGGGCGTGAAAGCGCGGAGGGCGTGCTGCACGCGATTGGAGAGTTGGGCGAGGATGGTGTCGGGGATGTCGGTGGGCGACTGCGTGATGAAGTAGATGCCCACGCCCTTGGAACGGATGAGGCGGATGACCTGCTCTATCTTATCGACGAGGGCCTTGGAGGTGCCGTTGAAGAGCATGTGGGCCTCGTCGAAGAAGAAGATGAGCTTGGGGAGAGGCAGGTCACCCACTTCGGGAAGATTCTCGTAGAGCTCGGTCATAAGCCAGAGGAGGAAGGTGCTGTAGAGCTTGGGGTTGAGCATCAGCTTGTCGGCTGCCAGGACACTCATCACGCCTTTGCCGCCCTCGGTGTCGAGGAGGTCGTTGATGTCGAAGGCGGGCTGGCCGAAGAACTTGTCGCCGCCCTCGCTCTCGATGGCGAGGATGGAGCGCTGGATGGCACCGACGCTGGGGGCCGTGACGTTGCCGTACTGCGTAGTGAACTTTGAGGCGTTCTTGCCCACGAAATCGAGCATCAGACGCAGGTCTTTGAGGTCTTCAAGGAGAAGGTCGTTGTCCTGGGCCACCTTAAAGACAATGTTGAGCACGCCGGTCTGCGTCTCGTTGAGGTCCATGAGGCGCGAAAGGAGCTGCGGGCCCATAGAGGAGATGGTGGCGCGCATGGGGAAGCCCTGCTCGCCGAAGACGTCGTAGAAGCGCACGGGGCAAGGCTGAAACTCGGGATTCTCAATGCCGAACTCCTGGCAGCGCTTCTCGATGAATGAGGACATGGTGCCGGTCTGGGAGATGCCGGAGAGGTCGCCTTTCATGTCGGCCATGAAACAGGGCACGCCAGCCTGGCTGAATGTTTCGGCAAGCACTTGGAGGGACACTGTCTTGCCCGTACCGGTGGCGCCGGCGATGAGGCCGTGGCGGTTACACATCTTGCCGGTGAGGTAGAGAGGGCCCTTGGAACAGTGGGCCACGTAGAGTTTGTCGTTGAGGTACATAGTTATTCAGGGATTTGTTAGTTGACAGTTAAGAGTTGACAGTTGATAGTTCTTTCAAGACAAGGCCGGCGAGGGTGAGGCCGAACTGCGCCGTGACGTGCATCATCGTGCCGCCGGACTCGGAGGTTTCGAGCAGTCCGGGGGCATAGACGCAGCGGAACTTGCGACGGGGGAACTGACCCTCCTTCTTCATCTTCGTGCGGAGGGCGCGGGCCAGGGGACAACCCTCCACCTTCCAGAACTCTGCCACACGCGGGGCAGCGGGCTCTATCTTTCGCGCGGCACCCATACTGCTGAAGAACACGGGACGCGACGGGAGGCCGGTGGCGGTGAGGATGAGGTGGAGTTTATGGGGAAGGGAATCGATGCAGTCGATGATGAAGTCGTAGGAATCGAGGGAGAAGTTCGCACTCGTCTCGGCCGTATAGAGGCGCTGCAATGGGAGGATGTCGGCCTGCGGGTTGAGGGAGAGGAGGTGCTGGCGGAGGGCCTCCACCTTAGGCTGACCGAGGGTGTGGACGGTGGCCATCAGTTGGCGGTTGAGGTTGGAGGGCTCCACGCAGTCGCTATCGACGATGGTGAGGTGCTGCACGCCGCTCCTTATCAGGGCCTCGGCACACCAGGACCCCACGCCGCCCACGCCGAAGAGGATGACGCGGGCCTCGCGAATGCGCTCCATCGCCGCCTGTCCGACAAGGCGCTGCGTGCGTTGGTAGAGGCCGCTGGCAGCGGCAAGCTTGTGGTAAGTGTGGCCGAAGATAAAAATATCGCCCGCGGGCTCAAAGCCTAACGAAGCGTAGAGGCGTTGAGCCCGCGGGTTGTCGGGGTCCACGGTGAGGGTGATGCGGGGAATACCCAGCACGGCAGCCTGCTGCATAGCCTGCTGCAAGAGCGCGCGGCCTATGCCCTGACCACGGAAGGCGGGAAGCACGGCGAGGGAGTCGATGTAATATTCTCCGGCGGCGGCCTCATCGTCCATATCAAGGAAGTCCTCGCCGAAGATTTCCTTCACGAGGGTGAAGGTGCGCAGTTTCATCTCGCGGTAGTACCTGCCGTCGTAGGCCGTCACCATTCCCACTGGCTCACCCTCCGAAGAGAGAGCCAGCAAGGTGTTGCGGGCACAGTAGAGCACGTCGTCGCGCGAGCATATCTTCTCGGCGAAGACGCGGATGCGCTCCTCGGGAACATCCTCCATCAGCATCGCAGCGTGGAAACCGCGGGCGATGAAAAGCGCGTCAGCCGGCGTGGCCTGTCGGAAGGTAATGGGCATGGGCTATTTGTGAATAAGTTTTCTGCGGCCTTGAATGTAAATTCCCGGAGTGGACTTTATGTAAGGCTGATTGATGATGCGGCCCTGCAAATCGTATAAAGAATTCTGCCCAAGGGTACTTGACATTTGTGAGTTCATACCGGTGCTTAAGCCAATCTTTTCATCCAAGAAATCCACGCGCTCATCAATATATTGGTGCAAGACATCAACTTCCGTCTCGTAGGTGCCCAGAGCCTGAGGATTGTTAAACACTTTGCTGTTCAACAAGTCCCACCTTTTAAAATTTAACTCTTGAGAAGCATACAGCACCTGCGCTAAACTATCCACAAAGGCATTGAGATTTTCAGCATTCAAACCATAATTGCGCGCTTTTGTCCAAACATTTGAAAGACGTTGAGCCGTGGCTGGGTCTTCATTCATTATTCGGCTCACGAATGTACCGATTTGTCCCGCCATACTTATTTTTTGAGTATAGAGGTAATTATAAATATAATTTTGAATGTCGTGTGTGGGAAAAAGGCGGGTGTCATTGTCAAAAGCCAAATTGTAATCCCAAACAGGACCCACCATCCAATGGGTATCGGCAGGATTTTTATACATATATATACTGTAATATGTATCCGGATTGGCTGTGAATTCACCCATGAGGACGTACCTCAGGAAACTTTCTATATCAAGATTATCAAGATAAGAAGTGTAGTCTCCGTCCTTAATCTTATTTACAGAGAGAGTAAGAACATTAAATGCGTCAACTATTGCGTTATGTTCCTCTTCCGTTATGTCATCAGAGTCAGGGAACTTGATTGATACGGGAATGGTCATCCTTGCAGAAAACTGACTCAATTCCGGTTCTGCGGGAGCATATTTATCAACTTCCACAAGATAACTTCCCGCTACGTCCTTATCAATGGGAACACGGCCCTTTCCGGGCTCTATTTGATCACACAGTTGGAAGTTTCCCTTATATTCGCCATTCACAATCACATCTACAGGCTGGCCATAAGGCGTATATTCAAATCCGAGATACTGACTCAAGCGAAAGGCCAAGAGATTGCGCATAAGTGTCTTGTCATCATAATTAGCAACAAGTGTCCACTTCTTGTCCTTAGCCGGGCAATCAGCTAGAGGGCGGTGCTTTGAATCAAATTTAATTCTGTAAGGTTTTTTAGGAAAGTGTAATGAGGAATTTCCTCTTAAACGAACTTTACCCGTGTCGCATACCAAGCGCTTTCCATCCTCGGAAATTACACTTATGAAGCAATTCAGATTATGCTCCTTATCATAGGGTTCTTCGGCGCCCTCTGTAGAAATAACGACGGTGGGAAGATTTGTCAGTTGATAGAAATGTGAATCATCGCCCTCGCCAGGGTAGCCGTAGAACTCCAACTCGCCTATGTTGCAACCAGAGTTGTTGGGACCGACATAGCGGACATAGCGAAATCCACGGCTCACATTCACATCCAGATAGGTAATCTGCGAAATCACGCCGTATTCGTGGAACATCTGCAAAGGTACGGCATCGGAGAAGTCGGGGGAGTTAGCACCCTCAATCACTGCCAGACACTGACGCTTGGGACCGTCCTTCTTGTGATTGCGCGGACAAGCACCTACACGAGTAATGATATGAGGTTTTCCTAAATCAAGTCCAACCCAAGCATTGTTCTTCTGATAGGCGGCGAAGAAGGTACTGGTGTGTCCATCGAAGGCCATGTCAAGGGTGTTCTCCGTGCGCGTCGAGTCCATCTTGTCGTAATTGATGCTCGGCGTCGTGCCGATGACGATTCCCGTAAGTTTCTCTTGCGCCATGACTTCCACTGCACTTGCGAGAGAAAGCACAATTACAACGAGAAAACTTTTACGAATAATTTCTATCATTACTTACTTGTTTCAACTGGCTACTAATTGTAGCCGTTTGATTTCCGTCCTTATTAAGGCGTGTCTTCAGAACACTCCAATACTTGCGGGGGGGGATGGGGGGGGGGAGGTTTGTCCCCCTCCCCTTCCTCAGCACACCTCGCTGCCCGGCATCACCTTGCGCGTCGTGGTGATGACGCTGAGCTG
>JAKSLT010000093.1 GCA_024401055.1 Bacteroidaceae bacterium
TCGTAGAAGGAGCTGCGGTAGTAGGGGTCGCCGCGGTGGAGCAGGGTGCCATACTTCTCGTAGTCGCTCATCAGCGGCTGGCCGGCGTAGAGGCGGTTGCGCAGTTCGAAGCGCCACTTGTCCACCGTCACGTCGCCGAGGAAGCCCATGGGCGTCTTCCACACTTTGTCCGTTCGGTCACGGTTCAGCGAGCCCATCAGTCCTGCCGTCAGGCTGAACGAGTCGATGAATGAGCCTCTTGCCTTGAAGGTGACGTATGGGTTGAACATGAACTTGTCATAGACCTTGTCCGTCGTCTTGCCTTTCCTTACGGAGAAGTGCGTCAGGCGGGCGTTGTAACCCGTGGAGAGCGACAGCCAGCGGTCGCCCGCCAGCCGCAGGTCGCCGTCGGAAACGATTTCGAAGATCTCGCGGTCCGTCATGGACTGGCGGCTCAGCCAGTCGCAGTATAGCTCGGCCTGTCCACGCCGGGCCTTGTACTGAAGCAGGGCACCGCCCAGATTGGGCGTGTAGTAGCGCAAGGCCTCATCGACGAAGACGTCGGGCAGCTCACGCTGAAGCAGGCGGCGGGGCAGCACACCGAAAGCCCCGCTCCAGTGGCGGTCGGCATAGCGGTAATAGAGCGTCCAGCCGTGGTCGCTAAGCCCCTTCTGCCCGAAGTCGCTTATGGCAAAATACCCGATGGAAACGGCATTTTTCTGCTGTTTCACTCCCACCTCGGCACCCAGCCGCGTGCCGAAGTAGGTGCCCGAAAACTGGTAGGGGCTGTGCACTTCGCGGTTGTCAAAGAATCCCAGGTCGTCCACGTGGTAGATGAACGGACTGTGCGTGCGGTCGGCAGCCAGGGAGGCGGAGGCCGTCAGCAGTAAAACGTATAGCAGGGCGATGGACTTTTTCATGAAAAAAAACTTCTTTGCTTGCAAAAGTACGACAATTATTTTTATCTTTGCGCACTTAAAGGACGAAAAAAAATGATTGCCCAACGTATTGCCGCGCTTCGGCGCATAATGAAGAGAGAAGGATGGGATGCCGTGGTCATCCCTGGTAGCGATCCCCACAGCAGTGAGTATCTGCCTGCCCGCTGGCAGCAGCGGCAGTTCATGACGGGCTTCACCGGCTCGTATGGCGTGGTGGTCATCACTCCCACGCATGCCGGACTGTGGACGGACACCCGCTATTTCATCCAGTTCGATAAAGAGCTGGCAGGCACAGAGTATGTGCTTCACAAACTGCGTGTTCCCGATGCCGTCAGCCCCTCGCAGTGGCTGGGCACGAACCTTCCCGCCGGGGGTGCGGTGGCCATCGACGGCTCGTGCATGAGCGTGGCTGAGGTGGAGGAGCTTCGTGCTGCCATCCATCCGCAAGGCGGACGCATCGCTGACCGTCCCGACTTCATCGACGAGCTCTGGCCCGACCGCCCCGCCACCCCCGATGCGCCCGTGTGGGTGCTGGCCGACCAGTACACCGGCCGCAGCGCCGCCGACAAGCTCTCCTGGCTGCGCGGCGAGATGGCGGCCCGCCAAGCCGATGCCATGCTCATCAGCAGTCTCGACGATGTGGCCTGGATGCTCAATATCCGCTCGGCCGACATCGACTATACGCCCGTGGCCATCGCCTACCTGCTCGTCACCAAGGCCGATGCCACGCTCTTCCTGTCGCTGGACAAGGTGCAGACGGCCGACGTCCAGTCGCACCTTGCCGCCCTGAACTGCCGTGTCTGCGACTACGGCACCGTGGCAGCGGCCGTCGCTTCGCTCCCTGCCGGCACCCGCCTGTGGGTCGATGGCGGCACACTCAACTACGCCCTCTACGGCTGCGCCATCCAGCATCTCGGCTCCGGCGTCATGAGCGCTCCGCTGCCCATCCGTCTGGCCAAGGCCTTGAAGAACGATACCGAGCTGACGGGCTACCGCCGCGCCTACCTGAAGGACGGCATCGTGCAGACCAAGCTCTTCAAGTGGATAGAGGAAACGCTGGCTGCCGGCACTCCGCTTAACGAGATGGACATCGCCGACAAGCAGATAGCCCTGCGCCGCGAGCAGGGCGAATACATCGACGAGAGCTTCGCCCCCATCTCGGCCTGGGGCGAGAATGCTGCCCTGCCGCACTACGAGCCTTCGCACGAAGTGTGCAGCGAGGTTCATCCCAAGGGCCTCTTCCTGCTCGATTCCGGCGGTCACTATCTCCATGGCTCCACCGACATCACCCGCACCATCCCCCTCGGCCCGCTCACCGACCTGGAGCGCGAGGACTACACGCTGGTGCTCAAAGGTATGATAGGGCTGGCTACGGCCGTCTTCCCCCGCGGCACGCGCGGCGCCAACATCGACGTGCTGGCGCGCATACCGCTTTGGAAAGCGCTTCGCAACTTTGGTCACGGCACGGGCCACGGCATCGGCCATGTGCTCTGCGTACACGAAGGGCCGCAGGATCTCCGTCAGAACGTCTATGATCAGGCCATGCTGCCCGGCATGGTCACCAGCGACGAGCCCGGCCTCTACCGCGAGGGCATGCACGGCGTCCGTCACGAGAACGTCATCCTCTGCCGTGAACTGGAGAAAAATGAGTTCGGCGACTGGCTCGGGTTCGAGACACTCACCTGCACCTACATCGACCCCACGCCCGTCCTTCCCGAGCTGATGACCGACGAGGAGAAGGCCTGGCTGAACCACTACAACGAATACGTCTATATCCGTCTGCTTCCCTATCTCGATGAGGACGAGAAGCGCTGGCTCCGCAGCAAGACCATCGATGCCCAGCTGTAATCCCTTCGCCCGGACGAGCGGGCAAGCTTAATAAATCTTATTCTATTTTCAGTACGGGGGCAATGGTGTTGCAGGGCTTGTCGGGAAGGGTGACGATGAGCCCGTCGGCCGTGCGGGTGTATTTTACCTTGCCGTAACCCAGCAGGCGCACCTTGTGAATCTTTTCGGGATAGAGGTCACTTCCCTCGGCCAGGTGACGGATGATAATCTGTCCGTCGTCGGGCCATGCAAGGGCGGTGGCATAGAGGGTACCAGCCTTCTGGGTGAAGCGTATTTCGCTGGCGCCTGCCTTGGTGTAGGCACCGTCGTTGAAACCCTGATTGTTGATGGCAATGTCGGCATCGGCAATGGGACCTTCGCCGAACACTTTCCAGGGCCTTGTGCCCACGATGCTCTCCTGGTTCTGCTTCATCCAGGCACCGAACTCCAGCAGAATGGCCTCTTCCTTTTCGTCGAATGTGCCGTCGGCACGCAGGGGAACATTGAGTAGCATGTTGCCATTCTTGCTTACGATGTCAACGAGCAGCTTTACCACCGTGGCGGCCGACTTGTACCAGCCGTTCTCATAGAAGGCCGTGTTGTAGTGCCAGTCGCCCAAGCAGTTGCAGCATTGCCAGGGGAAAGGCATGATGGCGTTGGGTGCGCCGCGCTCCACATCCCACACGAGGGCTTGGCGCTGCTGCTCGTCGAGTATCTTGCAGAGCATGACGGCCTCGTTCTTGCCTTGGTGAGTGAGCATGCTATGGTTGTAGAAGTGGGCGGCAATCTTCAGCCCGGCATCGCTAACGGGGTAGAAGGGGAGGACAGTGACATCGAAGTAGATGAGGTCGGGGTTGTAGCGGTTGATGGCGTCGATGGTGCGGTTGTAGAAATTGGTGACGAACTCCTGTGAGGGCGTGGCGGCACCGTTTTGCCAGCCCCATTGTCGGTGAATGGCGCCGTTGTCCCAGGTGTCGCGGCTCATGTCGTGGTCTTGGGCATAGAGCTTCTGCGGGTCGAGGCCCTTCCACCATCTCTCCGTGCCGTCGGGGTTGAGGGCGTAGCCATCGGCTTTGGTGAGCCAGCCGTCGTAGAGGCGGCCGCGATAGTCGCCCCGCAAGTCGAAACGACGCGAAGGCTCGTACCAAGTCCAGGCATGATCGGCATGAAAGCTGACTCCGAGGGGCAGACCGGCTTTCTTGGCGGCTGCCGCCCACTCGCCCAGGATGTTGCGGTGAGGACCGATGGCTACGGAGTTCCACTCCTGATAGGGACTGTCCCAGAGGTCGAAGTTATCGTGATGATTGCCTAAGACGAAGAAATACTGGGCGCCTATCTCCTTATAGAACGCCACGAGGCGGTCGGGATCCCAGTGTTCGGCCTTGAAAAGGGGGAGGATATCCTTGAAGCCCACCTCGGAGGGGTGCCCGTAGTGCTCGCGGTGATAGTCAGCCTTGCCGCTGCCCTCCATATAGAGTTCGCGGGCCATCCAGTCGCCCGAGCCTTCAACGCATTGCGGCCCCCAGTGCGCCCAGATGCCGAACTTGGCATCGCGGAACCATTCGGGTACCTGATAGGTGCGCAGCGACTCCCAGTCGGGGGTGAAGACGCCCGTCTGCATAGGCTCGTCGGCCTCGCTCACAGGCACTTGCCAGGTGCCAGGGGTGTCCTGGGCACGCAGCGTGAAAGGAAAGAACACGGGGGCAATCAGCCCGAGGGCAAGGGAATGAAGAAAGTTTCGTTTCATGATAAATGATGTTTTTTCGGCTGCAAATATGGAGTTTACATTTCGGGAGGAAGGATGACAGGAAGTGTCAGTTCATCTGCATTCTGTTCGCTTTTATATAGGAACATGCTGTAATATACGGGCATATAAGTGACACCGTTTTCTTCCTTCACATCTCGTTCGTTGCAGAACACGATGGCATGATTAATGTTGTAAAGTGGGGTGGACAGGAAATTGTCCAAAGCACTATGAACCTTGTAGTCCTTTCCTGATTTTATCTCCAATGGCAATACGTGAAGGCTGTCGTAGTCATCGATGAGATAATCCACTTCGCCTTTCTTCTTGTTGTCGAAGTAGTACAACTTATAGCCGTGAGCATGAAGTTCCTGGGCAACTACCGACTCATATACCGTACCAAGATTGATGCTGCAGTCGTCATGCAGGACGGCATTTACATTTGTGTCATATAGAATGCTGGTAAGCAATCCAACATCATTGAGATACAATTTCAGGAGGTTCTTTTGCTCTGACTCAGACAGAGGGAAATGCGGATTGCTGATGGCATGAACGGAAAGCGCAATACCCGAGTTGATGAGATATTCAAATTCATCGGCATAGTCGGCAAAGGAACGGTGCCCCGTACCTTCGCTTATATTCTTGACAATAACACGTTTCTTCTTATTCTCCAAATTGGAAGGAATCATATCGTAGATACGCCTTATGACCAGTTTGTGGTCTTTGTCATACTGCGAGGCATCTATACGATACAGATTGTGGATGTCACGATGTACCTTACGGCAACGAGCAATATTGCGCGTCTCGATAAACGTATTGATGACTTCTGGCAGGCCTCCGACAAGAAGGTATGTCTTGAACTGACGCAACATATAGTCATGTAACGCCTCCGAGAGTGCTTCACGCTTCAGGAAGCTTTCCTTTGCGGCCTCAATTACGTTTGCACCGCAGTCCATAGCCAGCAAGAACTCCTCAAAATCCAAAGGATACATCTCCTCTACGGCAATGCTTCCGAGCGGAACGGACGGAGCCTCAGATAGCGCCACTCCAAGCTGTGATCCGCTGGCAATGTAGGTGTAACGGCCTTCCTGATTCAGGAATTTAAGCATCGTCAGCAAAGCCGGATAGCTCTGTATTTCATCCAAAAAGACCAATGTATTCTCTTTTTTATCAAGATGCTTTCCCGCCAAAGCGCTGAGTTGAACATGAAAATCCTGCACGCTCTTTACTTTTGCAAAAACTCCATCACCTTCCTTGTCTTCCTTGAGGTTTATCTCCACATAATTCTTGAAAAGTTGCTTTCCTACATAACGGATGATAAACGACTTGCCTATCTGCCTGGCACCATTGACAAGCAGAATTTTATTGGGTTGAGTCTTCAGGAACTCTTCTATACGACGTGCGTATTTTCTATACAGCATAGCTTTCAGGTATTTAAGACCGTGCAAAGGTAGTAAATATCTTCAGAGCAACAAAGCATTTTGAGAATTATTCTAAAAAAATCCGATTTGATTTGAGAATTATTCCGTTATTCATCGATTCAAATTGAGAATTATTCCACAGAAGAAAAG
>JAKSLT010000094.1 GCA_024401055.1 Bacteroidaceae bacterium
TATCACATGCGCGCCAACCTCAAGGAGGCCTACGACACCAAGGGCCAGTGCGTCGTGAAGGAATTTGAGAAGCGTATCCTTCTCCACAACATCGACGAGGCTTGGAAGGAAAACCTCCGCGAGCTCGACGACCTGAAGCAGTCCGTACAGAACGCTTCCTACGAGCAGAAAGACCCGCTCCTCATCTTCAAGTTGGAGAGCGCCGAAATCTTCAAGAAGATGGTCAATCGCATCAACGACAGCGCCGTAGCCACCCTCATGCGTGCCCAGATACCGCAGCAGGCTGCTGACAGCGCCCCCACCAACGCTCCTGCCGAGCAGCCCCGTCGTCGTCCGCAATATACCGAGAGCCACGGCGGCGACCAACTCTCCGATACGCAGAAGCAGATGCAGCAGGCTGCCCAGAATATGGGCCAGCAGCGTCCCACTACGCCCATCGTCAAGGAGAAACTTCCCGGACGCAATGACCCCTGTCCCTGCGGTAGTGGCAAGAAGTTCAAGCAGTGCCACGGTAAGGGGCTCGTGTAATTAAGTTAAAAGTTAAAAATTAAAAGTTAAAAGTTGGGGGTGTAATATCCTGACTTGACTTTTAGTTTTTAACTTTTTATTTTTAACTGTTCACTCTTCACTCTTCACTTTCCATCTCCCTAAGTATTCATCCCCTTCAAGGGGGAGCTGCCCGAAGGGGCGGAGGGGGTTCCTTCCATGCGTAATCTCATTCTCATATTATTCCTTCTGCCTTTGCAGGCTCTGTCTGCGGGTAGGGTGGGGGATGTGCCCGCCGACAGCTTGGGCGACCAGCGCCACGACGAGTTGGACGAGGTGGTGGTAGCCGGAGTGGCCGGCCCGGCGCATCTGCGCGAGGTGGCGGCGCCCATAAACTACGTAAGTGCCGAGGCTCTGCGCGTGCATCAGTCGCTGAATATCGTCGACGCTATCAGCCGTCAGCCCGGCATGAGTCAAGTGACGACGGGCAGCGGAATAGCCAAGCCCGTCATCCGAGGCCTGGGCTACAACCGCGTGCTGGTGGTGAGCGACGGCATCCGTCAGGAAGGCCAGCAGTGGGGCGATGAGCACGGACTGGAGGTAGATGGTCAGGCCGTACATTCCGTGGAAATCCTCAAAGGGCCCGCCTCCCTCATGTACGGCAGCGATGCTCTGGCCGGCGTAGTGGTGCTGGGCGACGCTCCTGTGCTGCCCGAGGGCAAGATAGGCGGAGAGTTCGGCACGGGCTACCAGAGCAATAACGGGCTCGTGGACTATACCCTCAACCTGGCCGGCCATCAGAAAGACTTCGTGTGGAGCGGACGCTGGAGCCAGCGCTGGGCCCACGACTTCAAGACACCCCTCGACGGCTATGTGTCGGGTAGCGGTTTCCGCGAGAAGGCGCTTAACGCTATGATGGGGCTCAACAAACGCTGGGGCACGTCGCGGCTGAAGTTCAGTTACTTCCATCTCACGCCCGGCATGACCGAGGTGGAGGATGACTACGCCGAAGGTAGCCGCTCCTACGACATCCTCGCGCCCTTCCAGCAGGTGCATCATTATAAGGCCGTCCTCACCAACACCTTCCCCATCGGCGACGGCCTCCTGAAGACCATCGTGGGCTATCAGCAGAACCGCCGCCAGGAGTTCGAGGAGGCCGAGGAGTGTGAACTCGACTTCCGCCTGCAGAGCCTCCACTACGACTTGCGCTATGTGCTGCCCGAATACGGCGGCTGGCGCACCAACGTGGGCATAGCCGGTATGTTCCAACGTTCTGATAACCTCGGCGAAGAAGTGCTCATTCCTGCCTACGGGCTCTTCGACGTGGGCGGCTTCGTCACCGTGTGCAAGGCCTTCCGTGAGCAGTTGCACTTCAGCGGCGGCCTGCGTTACGACCATCGCGGCCTGAAGAGTAAAAGCCCCCTCCCCGCTCCCCCTTTGGGGGAGAGCCCCAGTGCAGAGGGAATGTCGCTCGTTGAGCCCTCCCCCCAAGGGGGGAGATGGTGGGGGGCTTTGTCGGGTAGCGTGGGCCTCATCTATAATTTCAAGAAAGGCGTGAGCCTCAAGGTGAATGCCGCCCGTGGCTTCCGCGCTCCCAATATGAGCGAACTCGGCAGCAACGGCATACACGAAGGCACCTTCCGCTATGAATTAGGCAACAGCCAGTTGAAAGCCGAAAACAGTTGGCAGATTGACCTCGGCGCCGACTACACCTCGCGCCTCGTCACGGCGCAGGTGGCCCTCTTCGCCAATCGCATAGGAAACTACATCTTCCTCCAACGCCAGCTGACCGCTATCGCCGGCACGCCGGCCTATCAGTTTACGCAGGGCAAGGCCCGCCTCTTGGGTGGCGAGGCCCGCGTGGTGGTGCACCCCATCAGGCAGTTACACATCGAGAATACCTTCTCCTACGTCAACAGCCAGCAACTCAACGCCCCCGCCGATGCCCGCTACCTCCCCATGACGCCGGCCCCTCGCTGGCTCGCCACGCTCCACGGCGAACTGCCGCTGCGCTCAAAGATACTCCATCACCTTTGCGCCGAGGTGGAAACCGACGTCAACTTCCGCCAAAACCACGTCTTGCTGGCCAACGACACAGAGACGCCCACGCCGGCCTACACCCTTCTCAACCTCATGGTGGGTGCCGACATTCGCCGTCCCGACGGCCACCGTCTCTGCAACGTCACCCTCTCCGCCCGCAACGTACTTGACAAGGCCTATCAGTCGCACCTCAGCCGCCTGAAATATGCCGACACGCTGCCCCTCACCGGCCGCGAAGGCTTCTGCGATATGGGCCGCAACATCGCCCTCCGCGTGATGTTCTACTTGGAATAACAGAAAAAACATAAAATATGAAAACAAAACAAGAAATAGTAGGCAACTGGCTCGTGCGCTACACCGGCCATAAGCTCGAAGAGTTCGGCGAACTCATCCTGCTCACCAACTTCAACAACTATGTGGACCTCTTCTGCCAGCAGATGGGCATCCCCGCCGTAGGCTACGACTACAACATGCGCTGTGCCACCGCCAATGGTGTCACCATCATCAACTTCGGCATGGGCTCCCCCAACGCCGCCCTCATCATGGACCTCCTCTCCGCCATCAGCCCCAAGGCCGTGCTCTTCCTCGGCAAGTGCGGCGGCATTAGTGAGAAGACCCACCTCGGCGACTACATCCTCCCGCTGGCCGGCATCCGTGGCGAAGGTACCAGCAACGACTACTTCCCGCCCGAAGTGCCCGCCCTGCCCGCCTTCATGCTCCAGCGTGCCGTCAGCACCGCCCTCCGCGACCGCTCCCACGACTACTGGACCGGCACCATCTACACCACCAACCGCCGCGTGTGGGAGCACGACGACCAGTTCAAGGAACAGTTGCGTCTCACCCGTGCCATGGGCATCGACATGGAGACTGCCACCCTCTTCGTCTGCGGCTTCGCCAACCACATCCCCACGGGAGCCCTCCTCCTCGTCAGCGATAACCCCATGACTCCCGAGGGCGTGAAGTCCGAGGCCTCCGACAAGAAAGTGACCTCCTCCTTCGCCGCTACCCATGTCGCCATAGGCATCGAAGCCATGGAACTCTTGAAGGGCGACCGCCGCACGGTAAGACATTTGAAGTATGATTGGTAGCCCCCTCCCTGCTCCCCCTTTAGGGGAGTGATTCGAGAGCGATTAAAAATTAATAGAAATTTATTACATATAATATGAAGCGCCTAACAAGTCTTTCTACACTCCTTATAATATATATAATGAGTTCTCTCACTTTGTTTGCCAATGGCAATGCAGCTCTCCCCCAAAGGGGGAGCGGGGAGGGGGCCTTATCCCTCTTGGTCGGTTACTGTGGCGACACCTCCGTCGATGCCATAGGCTCCCCCCTGCTTGAGGACGACGCCTTCGCCGTCTATTTTGACGAAGCCTTCACGCAGAAGTACGCCGGCTGTAAGGTTACCGCCGTCGCCGTCATGTGGGGCTCCACCTACGGCATCAACAACAGCATCTTCATCACCCCCACGCTCTCCGACGGCCCCCTTCCCGCCACCTATCCCATACAGCAGGAGGTCAAGGACGACCCCATGCCCTTCACCTGGGATGAGCGCCCCCTCGACCAGCCCTTCACCATCGAGGCCGGAAAGCCCTTCTATGCCGGAGCACGCACCACACCCGTCAAGGAATGGGGCGGCATCTACTACTTCTCCGTGGAAGAAGCCGAAGACGCCAGCCACTCCCTCCTCTACGACCCCGAAACAAAGAAATGGAAGTCGCCCGCAGCCTTCCCTCCCTACGCCGATGACGTTGACTACACGCATTACAACTTCCTCCTCAAACTCCGCATCACCGGCAACAGCCTCCCCACCGGCGACATCGCCATCTCCGACGTCAGCGGCCCCGACTACAGCCGCGTAGGCGAGACCAAGACCTTCTCCTACACCGTCACCAACAAGGCCGCAGCCCCCGTCGCCGGCTTCGATATCGTGTGGAGTGAGCAAGGCACCGAACTCGGCCGCGCCACCCTTAATGCCGTCCTCCCCGCACAGCAGAGCCAATCCTTCACGCAGGACATCCTCTGTGACAAGGAAGGTGCCCACACCCTCACCTTCACCGTCCTCCCCGCCGGCATCGACGACCCCAACCCTGCCGACAATGCCGCCACGGCCCTCATCAACGTCTTCGACACCTATTTCGACCGCAACGTCCTCGTAGAAGGTTTCACCACCATGCAGTGCGCCAACTGCCCCATAGCCCACGAGCGCGAGGCCGAAGCCTTCGGCCCCCTTGCCAACGTCGTGCGCGTGGACCATCACTCCGGCTTCGGCACCGACCGCCTCACCACTGATGCCGACAAGGCCTTCACGTGGTTCTATAATGAGAACGGCACCACCTGGGCCCCCGGCATCATGTTCGACCGCACCAACCTTTATGGCTTCTACGATGCCGCCACCACCTTCTCGCCCCTCGTCGGCCCCGGTGATGTGGAGACTCTCCTGGACATCCACACCCATCAGGCCGCCGTGCCCGCCTTCGTACAGCTCACCCTTACCCCCCACTACGACGCTGCCACGCGCCAACTTTCCATTGACGTCGCCACCGAGCAACTCGGCATACTCCCCTGTTCCGACTGCCGCCTCAACGTGTGGCTCACCGAGGACGGCATCGTCTCCTCCTCCGTAGGGCAGGGACAGATGCTCTCCACTGGCCAGCAGGACAAGAGCTACGTCCACAACAACGTCATGCGTGCCACCCTCACCGGCACTTGGGGCACCGCCCACGACAACACCGACGGTCGCCACACCAAGACCTTCACCACCACCCTCGACTCCTCGTGGACTCCTGCCCACATGCACGTCGTAGCCTTCCTCGCCAACTACAACGCCTCCAACCCCTGCGACTGTGCAGTCTGCAACGCCGCCACCGCGCCCCTTCTCGGAGCCGAAGGGATTATAAGACAACAGACAACGGACAACAGACCGCTCTCAACAGAATTCGACCTTCAAGGCCGCGCGATAGCCGCCCCCGTCAAGGGCGTCAGCATTGTCGGCGGTCGAAAGATAGTACGTTGACGAGCAATACAAACAAAACAAGTTCAAGCCCCGCAGCCACATCTGCGGGGCTTGTTCGTTTTGGTGATAAGGCGAGGGCATGGAATCGTTTCCAATTCATGCACTGCCGCAGGCATTCCTTCCTAATTTTTTCCCAATTCGTGTCGTACCGCAGGAATTTTTTCCTAATTTTTTCCTAATTCATGTAGCGCCGCAGGCATTCCTTCCAAATTTATTCCCAATTCATGCACCGCCGCAGGCGATATCCCTTTCCCGAAACTGTAAAATATTTTGACAAAATTTTGTACTAAATTTTGGGGACTTTTCGCCGTTCGCGATAGGAATTTTGTTATTTCGGGATGACATTTTCAAGGCTTGTGCCCCCGTTTTCCACCCCGCGCCGCAAAACACCCGCATCCTCTGGCCACTAGTCCTCCT
>JAKSLT010000095.1 GCA_024401055.1 Bacteroidaceae bacterium
CACTAGTTCCCATTTAATTTCCAGCGAAAGGGAACAAGTGAAAATTAAAAGGGAACTAGTGAAAAATAAAAGAGCGGAATTTCATGCTGAGTACGAGTGAAATTTGCGCTTAGTCGGCATTTAGTTGCGGAAATTGGGAGAAAATCTTAGTCCTTACCTTACTAACGGTTTATGCGTCAGCGTTTTACTAACTTTCGCGAGAATCGCGTGTAGCCAATCGAGTTACACTTCGCTCGCGAATATCGCGCTGTACGGACACATAAATTGTAAAAAATTTTGACAAAAGGGTTGCCTGCGGCGCTGCATGAATTGGGAATAAATTAGAAACAATTTTTTTTCGTTCAAAGAGCGGGGAATTTGAGGGGGCCTTGATTATATACTTTCGCAAAGGGGCCGAACAAAAAAAGAAGTCCTTCCCCTACGCGTATTGGGGAAGGACCTCTTTGTGTCGTTGCTGTAGAGCTGAAGATTACTTCTTCGTGCTGCGAGCGTAGCGGTTCATGAACTTGTCCACGCGACCGGCGGTGTCGACGAGCTTGCTCTTGCCGGTGTAGAAGGGGTGAGAGGTGTTGGAGATTTCAATCTTCACAACGGGATACTCCTCGCCTTCAAACTCCACTGTCTCAGTGGTCTTGCAGGTGGAACGAGTGAGGAACATGTCGCCATTACTCATGTCCTTGAAGACAACGGGGCGATAGTTCTCGGGATGAATACCTTTTTTCATTTTCTTTTTATAGCTATAAATTAGTAATCAGTTAAAATGTTGGTAACTAATAACTGTGTAATGGTCGGGTTGTTGGGCTTTCTGCACGAAAGCGGATGCAAAAGTACGGCTTTCTTTTGAATTGGCCAAGCCTTTGCATCACTTTTTTGCATATTTTGGGGGTGCAGAGGTGCTAAATTCTCTCCAGCACCTTGCAAACGAGGCCTTCCATGCCGCCGTGGTAGTCGGTGTTGGCCTCCTTAGCATAGCGGTTGGCGATGACGAGGCACACGGTGGTGGCTTTATGGCCCAGGAGGCGGGAGAGGCCGGCCACGGCACTGCTCTCCATCTCGAAGTTGGTGAAGCATTTCTCCTTGCCGTCGGGGGCGGCGTAGCGGAAGGCGCGTATCTTGTCGTTGGCGTCAGGATCGGCCAGCGGAGCGCGGAGGCGGCGGCCCTGGGGACCGTAGAATCCGCCGCAGGCAATGGTGATGCCGCGCACGAAGTCGGTGCCGCAGATGCGGGCGGTGAGTTCCTCGTCGGCATGCACGGCGTAGGGGTGGGCTATGCACTGACAGCCCGTCCAGTGCATGTGCTGGAGGAAGGCGTCCTCGAAGGCGAGGTCGCAGGCCTCCTCGCGGCGGCCGTAGAAGTTGAGGAGGCCGTCGAAACCGAGCGACATTTCGCTGACGATGCAGGTGCCGACGGGTGTGTGGGGCTGCATGCCGCCGCAGGTGCCGATGCGCACGATGTTGAGGGTGCGGTGTTCGGGTTTGTCGTCGCGGGTGTGGAAATCGATGTTGGCCAAGGCGTCGAGTTCGTTGAGGACGATGTCGATATTGTCGCAGCCGATGCCGGTGCTGAGCACGGTGAAGCGCTTGCCCTTGTAGGTGCCGGTGGCGGAGCGGAACTCGCGGTTCTCGGCGGTGGCTTCAATGCTGTCGAAATAGTCGCTGACCATATCTACGCGGCCGGGGTCGCCCACGAGGATGACGTTGTCGGCCAGATGTTCAGGTTTGATGTGAAGGTGGAATGCACTTCCGTCTTCGTTGATGATGAGTTCGGAATCGGGATAGGTCATAGTATGGAGATAAAAGTTAAAAATTAAAAGTTGAAAGTTGCAAATGGAAAATTCAAGGCGGGCCTCCCCATAAAGGGGGAGGTGGCCGTAGGCCGGAGGGGGGTAGTTAGTCAAGCTTCAGCACGGCGAGGAAGGCCTTCTGCGGCACCTGTACGTTGCCGATTTCCTTCATACGTTTCTTGCCGCGCTTCTGTTTCTCCAGAAGCTTGCGCTTTCGGCTGATGTCGCCGCCGTAGCACTTCGCCGTCACGTCCTTGCGCACCTGCTTCACCGTTTCGCGGGCGATAATCTTGGCGCCGATGGCGGCCTGGATGGCAATGTCGAACTGCTGGCGCGGCAGGAGTTCCTTCAACTTCTCGCACATGCGGCGACCGAAGGTTACGCTGTTGTCAACGTGCGTGAGGGTGGAGAGAGCGTCCACCGGCTCGCCGTTGAGGAGGATGTCGAGCTTCACGAGCTTGGAGGGACGGAAACCGATGGGGTGATAGTCGAAGGAGGCGTAGCCTTTGGAGATGCTCTTCAGCTTATCGTAGAAGTCTATGACTATTTCGGCCAGCGGAATATCGTAATAAAGTTCCACGCGGCTGCCGCTGACGTATTCTTGCTTGACGAGTTCGCCGCGCTTGCCGAGGCAGAGCGTCATGATGGGGCCGATGTACTCCGTCTGGGTGATGATGCTGGCGCGGATGTAGGGCTCCTCGATGTGCTCGATGGCTGCGATGTCGGGCATGCCGGCGGGGTTGTGCACCTCCTGCATCTCGCCGTGCTTGTCGAAGACGTGGTACGACACGTTGGGCACGGTGGTGATGACGTTCATGTTGAACTCGCGGTCGAGGCGCTCCTGCACGATTTCCATGTGGAGCAAGCCGAGGAAACCGCAGCGGAAGCCGAAGCCCAGCGCCACCGACGATTCGGGTTGGAAGGAGAGCGAGGCATCGTTGAGCTGGAGTTTTTCAAGTGAAGCCCGCAGGTACTCAAAGTCTTCGGTTTCTATGGGATAGACGCCGGCAAACACCATTGGCTTCACTTCCTCAAAGCCCTCGATGGCCTTCTCGCAGGGACGGCCCTGGCTGGTGATGGTGTCGCCCACCTTCACTTCCGTGGCCGTCTTGATACCGGAGACGATGTAGCCCACGTCGCCGCAGTGGAGCGTCTTGCGGGGCGAGAGGTCCATCTTCAGCACGCCTATCTCGTCGGCGTCGTACTGCTTCTGCGTATTGACGAACGTTACCTTCTCGCCCTGCGATATGTGGCCGTTCACGATTTTGAAGTAAGCGATGATGCCGCGGAAGGAGTTGAATACGCTGTCGAAGATAAGGGCTTGTAAGGGAGCGTCCTCGTCGCCTTCAGGATGAGGGATGCGCTCCACTACGGCGCGGAGTATCTCGTCCACGCCCTGCCCCGTCTTGCCGGAGGCGCGGATAATCTCCTCGCGCTTGCAGCCGATGAGCTCAATGATTTCGTCCTCCACCTCTTCAGGCATGGAGTTGGGCATATCGCACTTGTTGAGCACGGGGATAATCTCCAGGTCGTTCTCGATGGCCATGTAAAGGTTGGAGATGGTCTGTGCCTGCACGCCCTGCGTGCTATCCACCACGAGAAGGCAACCCTCGCAGGCAGCGATGGAGCGGCTCACCTCGTAGGCGAAGTCCACGTGCCCCGGGGTGTCGATGAGGTTCAGGCGGTAGGGTTCCTTGCTTGTGAAGTCGGGATTGTCGCCATCGTACTGGTAGTCCATCTGAATGGCGTGGCTCTTGATAGTGATGCCGCGCTCGCGTTCCAGGTCCATGTCGTCCAGCATCTGTCCCTCCGTCACCTGAATAGTCTGAGTGCGTTCCAGCAGGCGGTCGGCCAGAGTAGATTTGCCGTGGTCAATGTGCGCAATTATGCAGAAATTGCGGATATTCTTCATAAAATAATACTATTGCGTGGCAAAGTTACGAATAAGCGAGCGAAGAGCCAAGGGAAACGGAGTTTTTCTTGGCTTTTCCGAGTGAAAGTAACTAAAAACGAAGTTTAGAGATACGAATAAGCGAGCGAAGAGCCAAGGGAAACGGAGTTTTTCTTGGCTTTTCCGAGTGAAAGTAACTAAAAACGAAGTTTAGAGTTCTTAAAATAAGCGTCACCTTCGTCGCCGAATCCGAATAAGCGAGCGAAGAGCCAAGGGAAACGGAGTTTTTCCTGTTATCCGATTAGAAGTATCGACAATCCCCCGAAGGGGGCTAACAACCCAGACAGGAGCACCTCCCCTGATACATGGTTGCCGTACTTACGACCGCCCCAGCGGGGCATAACAGCAAGGGGCAGTAGATGTTGTGCCCCGCTGGGGCGTACACGGTTGTCGCACATGCGACCAGGGGCGGTGCCCCTGTCTGGGTTTTTACGCCTCTTCGAGGCTTACGTAAGCCCCCTCGCATAGATATACCTCACGCATTTACACGCGAGGCCAAAGATTCCCTTTATTTATACCGGCACTCCTTATTATATATTATGCGCGTAAGCACGAGGGCTATTATGATAAAACAAGTGCGCCAGCCTCCGCGAGGAGGTTGGCGCACGACATGTATTAGTGGAGAGGGCAGGAATTACTCGCCTTCCATCTGTGCCTTGAGAGCAGCGAGGGCGTCGTTGTCGCCGAGGGAATTAGCAGCAGCTACATTCTGGGCGGCGGGAGCTTCCTCGTGCTTGGGAGCGGCGGTCTTGCGAGCGGCCTTGCGGGCTGCGCGCTCTTCAGCGCGGGCAGGATCCTCGAAGGTGCGGCTATGGCTGAGGATGATGCGGCGGCTGTCCTTGTTGAACTCGATAACCTTGAACTCGAGGGTCTCGCCCTTCTCGGCTACGGAGCCGTCCTCCTTCTGGAGGTGCTTGGGAGTGGCGAAGCCTTCTACGCCTTCAGCGAGCTGAACGACGGCGCCCTTCTCCATCTTTTCGATGATGGTGCCTTCGTGAGTGGTGCCTTCGGCATAGGTCTCGGCGAGACCTTCCCAAGGATTCTCCTCAAGCTGCTTGTGGCCGAGGGAGAGGCGACGGTTCTCCACGTCGATGTCGAGAACGACAACCTCCATGGGAGCGCCAATCTGGGTGAACTCGCTGGGGTGCTTGATCTTCTTAGTCCAGGAGAGGTCGGAGATGTGGATGAGGCCGTCAACGCCTTCTTCCATCTCAACGAACACGCCGAAGTTGGTGAAGTTGCGCACCTTGGCCTCGTGCTTGCTGCCGACGGGGTATTTGTTTTCGATTTCGGCCCAGGGATCGTCCTTGAGCTGCTTCACGCCGAGGCTCATCTTGCGCTCGGTGCGGTCGAGGGTGAGGATGACGGCTTCTACCTCGTCGCCCACCTTGAGGAAGTCCTGTGCGGAGCGGAGGTGCTGGCTCCAGCTCATCTCGCTGACGTGGATAAGGCCTTCCACGCCGGGAGCTACCTCTACGAATGCACCGTAGTCGGCCATAACGACAACCTTGCCGTGTACGTGGTCGCCCACCTTGAGGTCGGCGTCAAGGGCATCCCAAGGATGAGGAGTGAGCTGCTTGAGACCGAGAGCAATGCGCTTCTTCTCTTCGTCGAAGTCGAGGATAACGACGTTGATCTTCTGGTCGAGGGTGACGATTTCGTCGGGACGGGTCACGCGGCCCCAGCTGAGGTCGGTGAT
>JAKSLT010000096.1 GCA_024401055.1 Bacteroidaceae bacterium
TGTCGCCCCTTCGGGGCTTTGCCGTCGCTTGCTAAAAGGTAAGCCCCTCCTCTTGGCAACCTTTCATACCTCCTGCATTTACAAGCGATACGGAAGATTACTTTCTTTTTCCCCGGACAGCAATAATTATTATTTTCTTTTTACGCCCCCATTCCATTCCCCGCCCTTTAGGGAGGGGTTTGGGGAGGGTCTTAAATAGCAGGCGGCCGCACAGCAATGTGCGGCCGCCTGTGATTTTAGAGAGTGTCGGGATTATTCGTCCGTGTTTGACCAGTCATTGGCATTCCAGCCGTTGGTGAGCTGGCCGGGGCCTTCGTCGTCGGGACCGCCGACGGTTATGTCGGGTCCCGTAACAACGGGAACGCTGTCGAGGAGTACGGAGTTCTCAACGTGCATAGCAGTAACGTCCACTGCGGGAATGATATACTTTTTCATAATTGCAATCTTTCTTTTAGTGGTTATTACTTGATGATCTTCTTACCGTTGATAACGTTGATACCCTTCTGGATCTTATTGATCATGCGGCCCTGGATGTCGTAGCCGGCCTTGAGGTTGGCAGCGCTGATGACGCTGTTGACACCTACGGTCTGACCGCCGAAGTCGAGGGTGAAGCCCTGAACGCTGGCCTCTTCGGTAGCAAAGAAGGCCTTGTGGGCAGCGAGGGTGGCGCCTGCGAACTGGTAGAAGCCGAGAACCTCATTCTTCTTGGAGAATACGTAGATGTTCTCGCCATAGTCTGCCTTTGCATCTTCAACGGTTATGTCGGTGTTGTCGAAGTTGCCATAGAGAAGACCATTGTAGAAGATGTCGGCCACGGCATCGTAATCTGTATCGGGGAATTCGAAGGTGTCGGAATCTACGCAGTCAAGGGTGTAGGTGCCGGGAGTGCCTTCAAGGATGTAGGCACAGTAGCCGGGGATGTAGTCCTTATCCCATTCTACGGTATTGAGGCTAGCGGGCGTAGCACCTTCGGTGCAGTAGTAAACCTTCAGGCCTTCGGGCTTATTGACGAAGGTTTCCGTGTATGCAATGGTAGCATAGCCGGTGGTGCCGATGGTGATGTCAATGGTAGTAGTGGGTACATATTCCACGAACTTCAGCTTGGTGCCGTTGTGAGCGGAATCCCAAACGCCGAGATACTGGAGGTCAGCAACGTTGGAGGAGTTCACGGAGAGATAGAGACCCTGGTTGGCGAGCTTGAAGGCGCCGGAGGCCCAAACGAGGGGAGTGCCGATGGTGCCGAAGGTTACGGTACCCTGGTCGTGGCTCTTGGCCGTGGCGGAAGTGGTGATATACGAACCTGCGTTGTTATTGATGGTGAAGGAGAAGGCTCCCTTTTCTTCATCATAAGCGGGAACGATAGTCCAGCGGAATTCTTCGCCGTTGCCGGTCACATCCTTCTGAACGGTGATGTCACTGCCAGCGGCCTGCCACTGGAAGTTGTCCTTCAGGAAGGCGTAGATGAAGGTCGGAGTGTTCACGGGGAAGGGGAAGTCGAAGTTGGCGGTGTAAACATAGTCAACATCGTCGCGGTATTCGCTAACGTCCTCCCATTTTTCATCGGTGAAGGTGAGACCTTCAATGCCTGCGATTACAGGACGGGCGTTTTCTTCCTCGGAAGTATAAGTGCCTTCGTAGTCGTTGCCTTCGGCATCGGTGATAACGTAGGCGTAGGTCTTCTGAGCAGATTCGTAAGCTTCTACGAGGGCTTCGTAGTCCGTGTCGGAAACGAGCTCGAAGGCCCACTGTGAAGCGGCGCCGTCAGGACCCCATACGACGATGTTCTTGCCGCCGTCGAGGTGGATACCGCCCTGAGAGTTGGAAACGGTGGAGCTGATACAGCTGATGATGGCAGGCTTGCCAGCGGTGGCACCGCCTACGAAGGTGTAGTAGCCGGGAGTCTCAGAGGGAGTGATGGCGCTGGAAGCATTGCCGGTCACGGGCAGGTAGATGGTGGGAGTGTAGGCCATGGCAACCGTGTAGCCCTTGTGGGCGGCGTCATAGGTGGCGGTGAACACGCTGAAGAGCTCTACATCCTCGGTGCCGATCAGACGGTCGGTGGTGGTGTTGGCAGTGGTGAGGTAGCGGGTAACGCCGCGGGTGCTCCAGTCGTTCTTGGAAACGAGGGCGAACTTCTTGCCGTTGGCGGAAGCGTAGAAGGTTTCCATGTAGCCGTTCAGCGTAGCGATGGCGTTGTTGATGGAAGTCTCGTCGGTGGCGTTGTAGGTGATGGCGTTGATGGCGTTGGTAGCCGTAGTGATGGCAGTGGCGTCATAGATGGGCATGGTGGCAGCGCCGGTGAGAGCAGCCATGGCGGCAGTCTTGGCAGCCTTGTAGGCGGCGTCAACGCTCATATCGAGCTCAATGGCGTGGAAGGTGGAGCCGGAGTCGTTGTCCCCCCAGTGCTTCAGCTGGTCGCCCTGATAGTTGACGTACTGCTGGCCCTCTACGTTGAGGCAGAAGCCGCCGTCGGCCTGGGCTGCAGTCCAGCCGGTGAGGGTGGCCTTGAAGGTGGAGGCAGTAGCTCCAACGGTGCAGGAGGTGTTGTTGTCAGCGCTGTAGAGGGCGGTGTCGGAAGCCTTGTTGTAGATAACGAAGCCGTCGGTGGGATTGCCCACGAAGCCCCATGCATACTCGGGAGCGGTTTGGTAAGTCGTTACGTTGGCCTGTACGTTGGGGGTAGCGTCAGCACTGTAATAAACGTAGTGCTTATTGTTGTGGTGGATGTTGAGGGCATACCAGTGCTGGATGTTCTCCTTGCTGTCAGCATACTGGAAGGGGAATACAGTGTAGGTGACAGTCACATTGTGGCCGGATACGTTTATAGCTGCGGGATAGTAGCCGTCGAGGGCGAGGGCGGTCAGGTCAGTGGCTGCAAGGTCAGCTGCCTTGAAGGACTCGCCGTTGCCATACTGCGTGCTGTTGTAGATAACCTTACCGTCAGTAGCGCCGTTGATGGTTACGTTGTAGGTGGGAGCGGCAGCATTCTTGTAAGTATTGAATGCGGTCTGCAGGGCGTCAATGTTAGCCTGAGTGGCGCCGGAGGTGATAGCCTTGGCAGCGTTCAGGGCTGCGAGCATGTTGGCAGCATCGGTGGGATAGGTCTCGTTGAGGGAGGCGCCCATCTTGTTGAGTTGGAACTCGGAGCAGTGCCAGTAGCCGCGGTCGTTGGAACCGTTGCTGTCGTCGTTGAAGAAGCGGAGGTACTTAGCAGCAGTGGCCAGGTTGAAGGTGCCGGTCACATAGCCGGTGGTTGCGGAGAATTCCATAAATTGGCCATCAAGCAGCGTGTAAGGCTCGCTACCGTCAACGCTATACTCTACGGACATCTTCACGGGGTGGTCGTTGGCAGCGCCGTTGCGGCGGCCCATGGTCATCTGGATGGTGCCGTCAATGGCCTCGGTGAGGGCTACCTGGAGGTAGTGCGTGTGCATGGGCTGGTTGCCTGCGCTCCACTGGGAGTGCCAGTAGGAATTGAGGTTGCCGTCGAGCAGATTGCTGAGGCTACCCTCACTGGACTCGGTAGCGTTACTGCTGAACTGAGTCGTGGCAGTGATGAGGTTAGCGCCGGGCTGGCCAACGTTGTTGGCAGCATAGGCGGCCTCAACGGTAGCGATGAGAGCGTTGAGCTCGTCCTGTCGCTTGGCAGCTTCGTCTTCCTTGCTGAATACGAAGGTGTAGGTGCCGTCGGCATTGACAGAGCCGCCACTGACGTAGGTGCGGTTGGCTACGGTAGGAATATAGCCTTCGGTGACAATCTGCTCGGTAGCAGCCTGAAGTACGTTACCGTCAACGTCCTGAATTTCGATAGTGGCCACATAGAAGGGGCCGTAAGCCACATAGGCGCTCCAGCCGCCGGTGCCACCTGCGAAAGCGTAGCTGTTGGCGTTGAAGTGCTGGCCGGAGGCGTTGTCGAAGCTGATGCTCATGGCCGGAGTGTACTCGGGAGCATAGTCACCGCCTGCGCGGTTAACAAGCTTCAGACCGCTCTGGGCGGCGGTGTTGTCGGATACACGTGTTACGGTGTAGTTGTCGGTAGTTCCACTCAGCGTGAAGAGCTGAGCTTTGGTGAGGTCGTACACACGACTGGTTGCGCTGGTGAAGCCGAACCACTTCTTGTAGGTGTCGCCGTTCTCAGACACAGCCATGAGACCGAAGTGCTTACCCGTGCCGGAGAGGTCAAGGAAATCACTGTAGCTCATAGGAGTACCTGCGTCGTCGTAGGTCTTCACAACGCCAGCCGTGGCGCTCGTGCCGATCATAAGGATGGCAGAGAGAAGAAAAAGAAACTTTTTCATTTGTGTTTTTGTTTGGTTAATAAAGTGAATTAAAAGGGTTTGTTTTGATTAGGAGACCCTCTAAATCTCCCTTAAAGGGCGACTTGCAGAGAGGGTTGGGGGTGTTTTAATAAAGTAATGTAGGTTGATGTAAAATAGTTATATAATTGAGTTTGCAGAGTCATTTAGAGTAGAGGGTGCAAAACATTCTGAGTGTATCCTTGTTGGGGTTGGACAATTCGTTAGGAGCAAAGCCGCACTTCTCATAAAAGCCTACGGCGCTATATCCTGGCACATTGTATGCTTCAACGGAAAGAAACTGACAACCGGCAAATGTTTGTTCAATGGCTTTTTTCTTGATTTGAGCAATAAGGTAAGTGCCGATATGGCAGTTGCGTCTATCTTCCCTTACTGCAAGATAGGCGATGTCAAGTGCGGGGTATCTGCGCTTGCTGTAAAATGTATCTTCATAATTGCTAGATATGTCAGGCACTCCTGTGGCAGAGATTCCTAAAGAGATTTCCTCCTTATCGTCGGCATCCAAGTCTATAGAATCAAAACTTAAAGCAAACATGGCTACTACTTCATTACTTTCCTTCACTTCGTAGAGCTGGCAGAAATGATGACGCACACTCGTCTGCAGCCCGCCGTGAATAAATTCATCCATAGCAGGTATGCCGCAATGAAAGTCCTTCAAGTTGGAAGTCGTTTCTACGGATTTGATTTCAAGATGCCTTATGCCCATACGGCAGAGTATATTTTGGAGGCTTCTTCTTCTCTGCGGAGAGTTTCCTGTTCCTGCTTACTGGGTGTGCAGGTCATGGCACGGCGCAAGGCATCGCGCACCTCTTTTGCGAACTTGCCGCGAATGGGCTGTCGGTCTTCTCTTACTCCAAGCATGGTGTGAAATTTTCTTTATGATTATACGGGTGTTTGATGATGCTTTGTAATGTATTCTTCCCAATCACGCTGAGCTTTGTCGGTCACGGCTTTCTTGCGGGCCAGGGCTTCGCGGGCCCATGTCACGAACTCTTTTGCATTAGAAAA
>JAKSLT010000097.1 GCA_024401055.1 Bacteroidaceae bacterium
CCACTGGGCCCAGACGCGCTGGCGGGCGTCGGCCACTTGCTTGGGTTTGAGGGACTGGGCAACTGCGGTAACAGCAATTGCAGCGAGGAGGAAAAGAATCGATTTACGCATAATGATAAAAAAGCCTCACCCCGTCAGAGCCACCTACTGGGCTCTGCCACCTCTCCCCGAGAGGGAGGGAATAAATGGGGCTATGGGTTAAATTAATGGTTAAGGTTAAGGTTAATATTATTATCGCTCGTAAGTATATGCTCCCCGCCCTTTAGGGAGGGGTTGGGGGGAGGGTCTGTGAGGGGTCATTAACGGAGTTTATTCCTATCGAAATGCCTGCGGGCGGAAAGGAAGAAGAAGATGACGCCGCAAAGATTGACGGCGGCGGCACTCCAGAAGGCTGCGCCGTAGCCGAGACGTTCACTGAGGATGCCGCCGAGCACGACGCCGAAACCCACACCGATGTCCCAGCTCGTGAGGAGGGAGCTGGAGGCTGTGCCGCGTTTGTTGTGGGGAGCCAGATTTATGAACATGGTCTGGGTGGCGGGATACATGTGGCCGTTGCCGAGGCCCACGAGCAGGGCGCAGCCGTAGTAGCCGACGGGGTTATGGAGAGCGGCGAAGGCGGCGTAGCCCACGAGAGAGAGGAGCATGCCGCTGCCGGCGTTGTGGGTGACACGGCCCTGACGGAGGGAGCGCGCACCGAAGAGGCGCGAGGTCATCAGGCCGAGGGAGAGAAGCAGGAAGAAGCCGCCCGTGCCAGTGGTCATGCCGAGTTCCTCCTTGCCGTAGATGGCAAGATATGTGCTCACCAAGCCATAGCTGCACGCGAAGCAGGCGAGCATCAGCCCCTGTCGCCAGGCGTTCACAAGAATGAAGCGGTCGAAACTCAGCGGGGCCTTGTTGGGGACGGCTTCGCGGGAGGGAATGTGTACGGTGCTGTTGGCCACGAAGCCGAGAACGGCAGCCGCGAGGGCGAGGGCGAAGAGCACGGTGTAGGAGTGCGTGAGGTCGTAGGCATAAAGGCCGGCGAAGGGAGCCACGGCGGTGCCGAGGTTGTTGCTGAGGCCGTAGTAGCCGATACCCTCGGCACGGCGTGAAGCGGGCAGGACGTCGATGGCCGCCGTCGTAGTGGCGGTGGTGGCGAGTCCCATAGGGCCGCCGTGGAGGGTGCGCACGACGGTGAAGACGGTGAGACCTATGGTGGCCGGAAGGGCATCGAGGCCGAGGTAGAAGGCAAAGAAGAGGGCGAAGATGCCGTAACTGATAAGCAGGACGCGCTTGCGGGGGAACGAGTCGGTGATGTAGCCGCTGAAAAGGCGGGCGACGAGCGCCACGACGGTGTAGCCCGAGAGAACGATGCCGATGGTGTGCTTGCCGGCGCCGAAGGTGTCGCTCAGATAGAGCGGCAGGAGCGGTGCCAGCACCATAAAGGAGAAGCAACTCATAAAGTTGGCAAAGCAGACTTTGAGGTAGTTAGCGTTCCAAAGGCGGTCCATGCGGGGAGTTGTGAAGAGGCGAGGTGTCAGGGAGTTGTATTTCCGAGGTGTCGAGGTGTCGGGATATCGAGGCTTCGAAGTATCGGGGCTTCTCTTATTTATTATCGGTGTCAGGGTGTCACACGAGCGGCCGGTGCTGTTCCTGTCGCCACTTGCGGAGGCGGTCGTCGGCCTCGGCAAGGAGGGCGGGCGAGAAGAGCCAGCGGCGGAAGCGCTCGGCGACGATATCGACGGCCTGGGTGCTGGGGTGCAACATGTCGGCGGCATAGAAGCGGTAGTCGCGGAGCTCGTCGAGCACGATTTCGTAGGCGGGGAAATAGTGGGCGAGGCCGGCCGTCTGCAAGGCGT
Source organism: Bacteroidaceae bacterium (assembly GCA_024401055.1). Taxonomy (GTDB): domain Bacteria; phylum Bacteroidota; class Bacteroidia; order Bacteroidales; family Bacteroidaceae; genus Alloprevotella. Next base: position 1,839 of record JAKSLT010000097.1, read on the forward strand.
CACAGAGGAGCAGCAGGCTGGCCTTTTGGAGTTGCGACCGGTGCAGGCCGTACTTCCTGTAGCGGTAGGGACTGACGGTGAGGAGCACCCGTGCCTGGGGATTGAAGCGTGCGAGGCGCCGCAGCACTTCCTCGCCCTGCGCCGTGAGTTCGGCGAGCGACGGTTGCTGCTCCACGAAGAGGCTGGCGGGCTCTTTGTGGCAGTTGGCCACGGCTTGGGAACGCAGTGTGCCGTCTTCGCTGCGCAGATGATAGGCCCGCGTGGTGCCGAAGGTGAGGACGACGAGGCTTGCGGTGCGCAGGGCTTCCCTACCCTTCTGCCAGGCGGCGGTAAGCCGCTCCCGACATTCCGTCTCGGCGGTGGCGGAGCACACGGACGAGGCCTGCCAGCTGTGCCACAGGCCGTCGCGGCCACGGAAGGGAGCGGCGGGCGGCACGTCGCCCATCCAGTCGTTCAGGAGCCCGAACACCACCTGCGGGGCGTAGAGCGGGCCGAGAGGATTGACGCACACGCGGCCCTCTGCCAGCTGACGCTCCAGGCGCTCCCCCACTTCCTGCGCGAAACAGGAGCCGAGGCACAGGATACCGTCGGCCGCCGTCAGCTGAAACGGCGCTGCCGGCAACTCCACGGGCGTGGAAAGCGGCGGCAAGTAGGGCGCGGTGGCCGGGATGTTGGGAGAGCTCATGGGGAAAGTGAAAAAATAAAAAGTTAAAAGTAAAAAGTAAAAAATAAAAAGTAAAAAGTTGAATGTTGAAAGAGGAATGTTGAATGTTTAATGTTTAATGTTTAATGAAAAACAAAATTTAACCTTCAACTTTTTTTAAGCCGTGCGAACTTCAGCAGGAGTTTCTTGTTGCCCACGGCTTCGAAATCAACGCTGACGCGCATGTCGTCGCCGCGGCCCTCAACGGCTGTCACCACGCCGCGACCGAAGCGCTCGTGTTCCACGTTCTGGCCCACGGCGAAGGTGTCCTGCGCACCCGTCGCGCCGTTTCTGCCTGCCGCAAACGGCTGCTGCACAATGGGCCGCATCCTTGCCGACACGCTCACGGCGGGTTTGCTTTCCGCCCGCGGCGCGGTAAAGGGCGATGCCGCAGTCTCCGTCTGTATCGTACCCATAAGGCGCCGACCGCCACCCCACATCGAGGTCCGGCCGCCGCCACTGCGTCCGGCCGTGTGTTCCTGCATGAAGCGCGAGTCCACTTCCTTCAGGAACCGGCTGGGCTCGGAAAATTCCATGCTGCCATAGCGGTAGCGGCTGCCGGCAAAGCTTATGAAGCAACGCTCCTTGGCCCTCGTCACGGCCACATAGAACAACCGGCGCTCCTCCTCCATCTGTCGCGGGTACAGGGCCTGCGCACCGGGGAAGATATCGTCCTCCATGCCGACGAGGAAGATGACGCCGTACTCCAGGCCCTTCGCGGCGTGGACGGTCATCAGCGTGACGCGCTCCTGACTGTCGTCGGCCTGTTCGTCAACGTCGGTCAGCAGGCTCACCTGCGAGAGATACTCGGCGAGGGGCACGAAACTGCGGCCCGTCTGTTCCAGGGCGTCCTGCTCCATCTGCTTGATGGAACCCAGCAGCTCCTCCACGTTCTCCTGGCGTGCCAGGTCCTCGGGGTCTTTGCTGGCGTGGATGTCGGCGGCTATGCCGGAGCGCTTCACCACCTCGTCCACGACGTCGTAGGCGGAGTGCGTCTCCACCATCTCCCGCAAACCCTCAATGAGCATGCAGAACTGCGATATCCTGCCCTGCGTCCTCCCCACGTTGAAGCCGTAGGCCTCAGGCGCCGTCGCCACTTGCCACAGCGAGGCGCCGTGGGCGTGGGCGGCGGCTATGAGGGTGTCCTGCGAGGTCTTCCCTATCCCTCTGGCGGGATAATTCACCACGCGGCGGAAGGCCTCCTCGTCGTGCACGTTGCACAGCAGACGGCAGTAGGCCAGCACGTCCTTTATCTCCTTGCGCTGATAGAAACTGGTGCCGCCGTACACGCGGTAGGCCACGCCCTGCTTCCTCAGCTCGTCCTCAAACGAACGCGAGAGGGCATTTTGGCGGTAGAGAATGGCTATGTCGCCGTAACCCACGTGGTCGTAGCGCGCCAGTCGCCTTATCTCCCCCACCACCTTGGCAGCCTCTTCCCTGTCGCTGGCCGACGGCATCAGCAACAGGGGAGCGCCCTGCTCTTTCTCGCTATACACCACCTTAGGTATCTGCCGGCGGTTGTGACTGATGATGCTGTTGGCGGCATTCACGATGTTCTGCGTGGAGCGGTAGTTTCGCTCCAGCTTCACGGTCTGTGCCGAGGGATATTGCCGGTTGAAGTTCAGAATGTTGTCGATGTTGGCACCGCGGAAGGCGTAGATGCTCTGCGCATCGTCGCCCACCACGCAGATGCAGCTCTCCGGCGTCGTCAGGAGGCGTATTATCTGGTGCTGCGCGTAGTTCGTGTCCTGATACTCGTCCACGAGGATATAGCGGAAGCGGTCCATGTAGCGCTTCTGCACGTCGGCGTTGTCGCGCAGCAGGAGGAAAGTATAGAGCAGCAAGTCGTCGAAGTCCAGGGCATTGGCCTGGCGGCAGCGGGCGGCGTAGGTGGCGTATATTTTGTGGATTTCACTCAGGTTGTCGGCCTTGTCGCGGTTGAGGATGTCGCTGTTCGCGGCATAGTCGGCGGCAAAGACGAGGCGGTTCTTGGCCTCGCTGATGCGCGCCTGCACCACGGCGGGCTTATACACCTTGTCGTCGAGCATCATCTCCCTGATGATGAGTTTTATGAGCGATTTGGAGTCAGTCTGGTCGTAGATGGTAAAGTTGGAAGTGAAGCCAATCCTGTCACATTCCCTTCTGAGGATACGGGCGAAGATACTGTGAAACGTACCGCTCCACAAATACTTCACGTCATCGGTCTTAACTATCTCAGTTATACGTCCGTTCATTTCCCGCGCCGCTTTGTTGGTAAAGGTCAGCGCAAGTATTTGCAGGGGACTGACGTGGCGTTCCTCCATGAGGTAGGCTATCTTGTACGTCAGCACCCTTGTCTTGCCCGATCCGGCTCCTGCGATGACGAGCAGGGGGCCGTCGCAGTACTCCACGGCTTTCAACTGGCTCTCGTTGAGTTCTCGTTGCCAGAAAGTATTGTTCTCTTGAAGCATAAGTATATAATTCGGGTACAAAGTTACGAATAAGCGAGCGAAAAGCCAAGTGAAACACTGTTTTTCTTGGCTTTTCCGAGCGCGAGTAACTAAAAGCGTAGCTTAAAGTTACGAATAAGCGAGCGAAAAGCCAAGGGAAACCGTGTTTTTCTTGGCATTTCCGAGCGTGAGTAACTAAAAGCGTAGCTTAAAGTTACGAATAAGCGAGCGAAAAGCCAAGTGAAACACTGTTTTTCTTGGCTTT
>JAKSLT010000098.1 GCA_024401055.1 Bacteroidaceae bacterium
CCAGCCACATCCCAGAGTTTAAGACCCCCTCCTACTCCCCCGAGGGGGGAGAGCCTTTTACCTCCCCATCCCTCCTACTCCCCCGAGGGGGGAGAGCCCAAGAGCGAAAGGAAACAGAACTTCCCCCCTCGGGGGGATAAGAGGGGGTGGCATTTCCGGCGAAGCCGTACTATTTCTCGGCGAAGCCGACAAAATAAATCCTCTGTCGGCTGGCGCCGAGAAATAAAGCCGCCCTGCCGGCGGGAAATAATAAGCCGCTTCGCGGGAAATATCTCTCATAATTATTTCCTTATAAAACTATTTCCGGCGAAGCCGAATTATTTCTTGCGAAGCAACAAAAGATTTTACCCTCTTCGGCGTTGGGCGAAGGCAAAATGCAATGTGGAGTGTGGAATTAGGCGCGCGTTTCTTGGTAGTGTCAGGCTTTTTTTGTAAATTCGCAGCCGAATATTATATAATAAGGTATGGAAATGAAAAAACAGTTACTCCTCAGCGCGCTTGCCTGTATGAGCCTCGCGGCTTCGGCACAGGTGAGCCTCGTATCGCCACGCCCGCAGGAAGTGAGCGGAGAAGGCGCAGTGACAGCCCTCGATGGCAAGACCCTGACCGTCGTGCAGGGCGTCGTGGGCGATAAAGCCGTGAAGAAATACGCCAAGCTCGTGCCGCAGCAGGCTGAAGGCTACTACCTCAGCATCGGCGCCGACGGTAAGGCCGTGCTCGTGGGACGCGATGCCCAGGGCCTGTTCTATGCTCAGCAGACACTGCGGCAGATAACGGGTAAGGACTCCGTGCAGACGTGCACCATCAAGGACTGGCCCGACGTAGCGTGGCGCGGTGTGGTGGAAGGTTTCTACGGCAGGCCGTGGAGCCATGAGCACAGGCTGCGCCAGCTCGATTTCTACGGACGCCAGAAGATGAACGTCTATATCTACGGCCCCAAGGACGACCCCTACCACCGCCGTTTCTGGCGCAAGCCGTACCCCGCCGACGAGGCCGCGCGCATCAAGGAACTCGTGGAGAAGGCCAAGGAGAACCACGTGAAGTTCTACTGGGCCATTCATCCGGGCGTCGATATTAAATGGACGACGGAGGACCGCGACTTGCTCGTGGAGAAGCTTGAACGGATGTACGACCTCGGCGTGAGAGCCTTCGCCGTGTTCTTCGACGACATCTCCGGCGAGGGCGCGAAGGCCGACAAGCAGGCCGAACTCCTCAACTACGTGGATGAGCACTTCGTGAAGGCAAAAGGCGACGTGTCGCCCCTCGTGCTCTGCCCCACGGAGTACAACCGCAGTTGGGCCAACGACAGGGGTGGCTACCTCCGCACGCTGGGCAAGGAACTCAACGCTGGCATCGAAGTAATGTGGACCGGCAACAGCGTGGTGCACTGCATCGACAAGGAAAGCATGGAATGGATTAACGAGAGGATACAGCGCAAGGCGTATATCTGGTGGAACTTCCCCGTGAACGACTTCGTGCGCGACCATATCCTCCTCGGCCCCGCCTACGGCAACGGCCTGGACATCGCACCCCTCGTCAGCGGCTTCGTAAGCAACCCCATGCAGTACGCCGAGACGAGTAAGATTTCCCTCTATAACATTGCCGACTACACTTGGAACATGAAGGCCTACGACTATGAAAGTTCGTGGGAAAGAAGTCTCGTGGATATCGTTAAGAACCCGGAACTGACCGCCGAGGAGGACAGGGCCGCCAAAGCCCTCCGCACCTTCGCCACCTACAACGAGGACCTGGGCCCCAACGGTCACGGATTCCGCCGCGAAGAGAGCCGCCACCTCGCACCCATCGCCCGACTGGCCACGGAGGGTAACCCCGAGGCCATACGCCAGCTGGCCGCAGAGATGGACCACCTCGCAGCCGCCTGCAACACTCTCCTCACCACGCGTCAGAACCCCTGGCTCACCGAAGAACTGCGCCCCTGGGTGATACAGACAAAGTACATCGCCGAATACGGTCAGCGCATCTGCCACATGGCTCTGCAATCTACCGACTTCGAGGAGGACTACTACGCCGCAAGGGACCTCTCGCGCATAATGTACGACCTTGAGGGACAGCCCGGAATGCTCCACGAATACCAGACCGGCATCAAGAGCGCCACGCTCGTGCTGATGCCCACGCTCAACAAACTCTTCGCCTACACCGTCAACGAGTACAACCGGGAACAGGGCACGCACTACGACGCCGTGGTGGAGTACCAGCCGTTTAGCCTCAGCTCCGACGTGCCGCAACTCGCCCAGCTCACCTATTCCTATCAGGGCGGGCAACTGAAAGTGAACCCCGTGAACGAGGTAGTGAACTGGCCGGCAGGCAAGGCCCTCGTCATTGAGTGCGACCGTGAGGTAACGCTCGGCGGTATGGACTTCAACCTCGGCACGCCCGACGTGGCCGGCAACTTCTCACTCGTCGCCACCAACGCTGCCGGCAAGCAGCAGGCCATCTCCCTCCTTCATTACAAGGCCGGCGAACAAGTGATACACACCGGCGGCGAAATTAGCGGTATGAAGTGCAAGACGATGACCCTTACCAACACAAGCGGCAAGGACCTCACCGTTTATTTCCGCAACTTCCGCTCGGAGATGAAGTAAGGAGGGACCTTAAAATAGATATACCTATGAAGAAAGGTATTGTGCTTATCTCCACAGAAGATGTCGCATCACATATGATGAGTATTCGCAATCAGAACGTTCTTCTTGATCGCGACGTTGCAATGCTCTATGGAGTAGAAACTCGTATAGTCAATCAGGCCGTACGAAATAATCCTGAAAAATTTCCAGACGGGTACATCCTACAATTAGACGAGCAAGAGTCGGAACAACTAAGATCAAAAATTTTGATGTTAGACAAAGGGACTGGCCGAGGACGTTATTCCAAATACAAATTCAAGGCTTTTACTGAACGTGGACTTTATATGTTAGCCACGATTTTGAAGTCTCCACAAGCGGTACAGACGACTTTGGCAATAATTGACACCTTCACTCAAGCGCGCCAACTGGCACGGACGATGGAATCCCTGCAAGAAGTGTCCGATGGTGGAGAAGAACAGAAGTCCCTACTGCAAAAAACAGGAGAAATACTTGCTGATATCGTCGGTAATAACCTTTCAACAGCAACGTCGGAAACTGAAATAGAATTAAACTTCGCTGTCGTCAAAATAAGGCACAAAGTTCTACGCCGAAAACCTAACAAGCATTAGTTTAACAAGCCCCAAACTTCCAAAAGTAACCAATAATCTTATAATCTCATAGTCTCATAATCTTATAATCTCATAATCTCAAAATCTCATGAAAGAAATCGTTAGCCACTTTGCCATTCAAGGCACCGTGAAGGACGTCCGCCCCCTCGGCAACGGCCTTATCAACACCACCTACAAGGTAGAAACCGTAGAGAAGGAAGCCCCCGACTACGTTCTGCAGAACGTGAACGTCAGCATCTTCCCCGACATTGACCTGTTGATGAACAACATCGTAGAAGTTACCGGCCACATCCGCAAGAAACTGGAGGCCGCCAACACCTACGACATCGACCGCAAGGTACTTAACTTCGTGCCCGCCACCGACGGTAAGTACTACTATTTTGACGGCGAGAAGTACTGGCGCGTGATGGTTTACATCCCCGACACTATCAGCAAGACGGGCGTAAGCCTCGAGAGCTCCTACATCGTGGGCAAGACCTTCGCCAACTTCCAGGCTATGCTGGCCGACATCCCCGTACAGTTGGGCGAGACCATCAAGGACTTCCACAACATTGAGTGGCGCCTGCAGCAACTCCGCGATGCCGTGGCCGCCGACCCCGTAGGCCGCGCCAACGAGCCCGAGGTAAAGCAACTCCTTGACGAAATATGGAAGCGCGCCGACGAGATGAGCAAGAGCGAGCGCCTCTATCGCGAAGGCAAACTCCCCAAGCGCATCTGCCACTGCGACACGAAGGTGGACAATATCCTCTTCGACCAGAACGACAACGTGCTCTGCGTCATCGACCTCGACACCGTGATGCCCTCCTTCATCTTCAGCGACTTCGGTGACTTCCTGCGCTCCGCCGCCAACACCACCGCCGAGGACGACCCCGACCTGAAGAACGTGAACTTCAACTTCGACATCTTCAAGGCCTTCACCGAGGGTTATCTGGAGGGCGCACGCTGCTTCCTCACCCCCATCGAGATAGAGAACCTGCCCTACGCCACGGCCCTCTTCCCCTATATGCAGACCGTGCGCTTCTTCGCCGACTACATCAACGGCGACACCTATTTCAAGGTGACCTATCCCGAGCACAACCTCATCCGCACACGCAACCAGTTCCGCCTGTTGCAGTGCGTTGAGGAGGCCTTCCCCAAGATGCAAGAGTTCATCAAGAGCCAACTTTAACAGTTGATAATTATTAGTTGACAGTTGATAATTCAGTAGAGAACCTCTACCCAGAACTATCAACTGTCAACTATCAATTATAATATTATGGACTTTCAAGTAGTAGAGAAGCGCCCCGACGTGCTTGAGGCCGACGTGGTGCGCTTCCAAAACCGCAAAGACAAGTGGGTGGCCTTCATCGGACTCCTCAACGGCCGTCCCTACGAGATATTCACCGGCCTGCAGGACGACGAGGAGGGTATCATGCTCCCCAAGAGCGTCAACCAGGGCCGCATCATCAAGTGCGTGCTCCCCGACGGCACGAAGCGCTACGACTTCCAGTTCACGAACAAGCGCGGCTACAAAATCACCGTAGAGGGTCTCTCCGAAAAGTTCGACTCGCAGTACTGGAACTACGCCAAACTCATCTCCGGCGTGCTGCGCTACGGTATGCCGGTCGAGAACGTCATACGCCTCATCGCATCCCTCGACCTCGACCAGGAGGAACTCAACACGTGGAAGAAAGGCGTGATGCTCGCCCTCAAACGCTATACGCCCAATGAAGATACAATTGAATAGCGTGCGGCTCTATGCCTATCACGG
>JAKSLT010000099.1 GCA_024401055.1 Bacteroidaceae bacterium
CCGCGGCTATCGTGAGGACGGCTATCTGCCCCAGGCCGTGGTCAACTTCCTCGCCCTCCTCGGCTGGAACCCCGGCACCGACCAGGAAATCCTTATCATGCAGGAACTCATCGACCAGTTCCGCCTCGACAAGTGCTCCAAGAACGGCGCCAAGTTCGACTATGTGAAGGGCTGGTGGTTCAACCGCGAGTACCTTCTCCAGCAGTCTGACGAGGCTCTGGCCCCCGCTTTCCTCGACATCCTCGCCGAGCAAGGCATCACCGCCACCGCCGAGCAAGCCGCGCAGGTCATCAGCCTCATGAAGACCAAGGTCATAGAATATCCCGACCCGCAGAACCCCGCCGCCATGAAGAAGCGCAACATCAGTTTTGTGCGCGACCTCTGGCCCCTCTGCGACTTCTTCTTCCAGGCCCCTGCCGCCTTCGACCGCGAGGACAAGTTCATCCGTAAGAACTGGACCGAAACCTCCGCCGCCGATATGGCCGCTCTCGCCGACCAGCTTGAAGCTCTCACCGACTTCTCCGCCGAGGCCCAGAAGTCCGCCATCGACCCCTGGGTGGAGGCCAACGCCCTCAAGCCCTGGAACGCCTGGCGCATCTGCCTCGTGGGCAAGGGTCAGGGTCCCGACATGTATGCCCTCGCCGCCTTCCTCGGTAAGGAAGAGACCGTTCGCCGCATGCGCTTTGCCGTTGAGACGCTGGGATAACTATTAACTGTCAACTTTTAACTATTAACTCGTTAATGTATCAAGTAGCCCTGTTCTTCTACACCCTCGGAGCCCATATTGCCAGCCTCTTTTCCAAAAAGGTGCGCACGATGCTGAAAGGCCAGCTGCGCGCATGGCATTACCTCAAGAAGAACATCCACGAGGGCGACCGCATCGTGTGGTTCCATGCCGCCAGTCTCGGCGAGTTTGAGCAAGGTCGTCCCCTCATGGAACGCCTGCGCCGCCAACAGCCCGACGTGCGCATACTCCTCACCTTCTTCAGCCCTTCAGGCTACGAGGTGCGCAAGAATTACAAGGGCGCCGACCTCGTGTGCTATCTTCCTTTCGACACCCGCGTCAACGCCTACAGTTTCGTCCATATCGTCAAGCCCGAGGCCGCCTATTTCATCAAGTACGAGTTCTGGTACAACTATCTCCACAGCCTCCACAAGAAGCAGGTGCCCGTCTATAGTGTCAGCAGCATCTTCCGTCCCGGTCAGATATTCTTCCGCCGTTTTCATTTCGGCTACAGGAAGTGTCTCTCCTTCATCACTCATTTCTACGTGCAGAATGAGGAGAGCCGGGACCTTCTCGCCGGCATAGGCATTACCGATGACCGCATCACCGTGGCTGGCGACACCCGCTTCGACCGCGTGGTGGATATCCAGCAGCAGGCCCGTCCGCTTCCCATAGTGGAGCAGTGGGCCCACGAGCGTGAGGACCATATTCTCGTGTGCGGTAGCACCTGGCCGCCCGACGAGAGCCTCATCATCCCTTATTTCAACACCCATCCCGACTTGCGCCTCATCATGGCTCCCCACGTCGTCAGCGAGGAGCACCTCCTGAAGATAGAGCGTCAGATGGAGCGTCCCGTGGCACGCCTCTCGCAATACGTGCAGCAGTGCCACAACGCCCAGGAGCAGGGCAATCCCCAGCCGCCCGTGCCCGAGGCTCTGCTCGTAGACAGCTACGGACTTCTCTCCAGCATCTACCGCTACGGTCAGGTGGCCTATGTGGGCGGAGGTTTCGGAGTAGGTATCCACAATGTCCCCGAGGCCGCCGTCTATGGCATTCCCGTCATCATCGGGCCCCGTAACAAGAAATTCCAGGAGGCTGTTGACCTCCTTGCCTGCGGCGGAGCCCTCCAGGTAGATGATGAGGAAAGCTTCAACGCTACTCTCACGCACCTCCTCACCGATGAGGCCTATCGCCTCTCCGCAGGCCATTCTGCCGGCACTTATATCTCCTCCCACGCCGGTGCTGCCGACATTATTATGCCCGTAAAGCCCCTTTAGGCACACTTTTTGCTGCAACTATCAACTGTAAACTATAAACTATAAACTTTTAAAATATGACACTCAAACCTCTTGCAGACCGCGTGCTCATTGAGCCCGCTCCTGCCGAAACCAAGACAGTAGGCGGCATCATCATCCCCGACACCGCCAAGGAAAAACCCCTCAAAGGCACCGTCATCGCCGTAGGCACCGGCACGAAAGACGAAGCCATGATTCTCGCCCCCGGCAACCAGGTGCTCTACGGCAAGTACGCCGGCACCGAAGTTGACCTTGAAGGCAAGAAACTCCTCATCATGCGCCAGAGCGACGTGCTCGGCATCCTTGAATAATTTTCATTTTTCATTTTTTACTTTTTATTTAGAATGGCAAAAGACATCAAATACAGCGCAGATGCCCGCGAACAGCTGCGCTCCGGTGCCGACCAACTGGCCGACGCCGTAAAGGTAACCCTCGGTCCCAAGGGCCGCAACGTAGTAATCGATAAGAAGTTCGGCGCACCCCGCATCACCAAGGACGGCGTCAGCGTGGCCAAGGAAATCGAACTGGAAGATCCCTTTGAGAACGCCGGTGCCCAGCTCGTCAAGAGCGTAGCCTCCAAGACCGGTGACGATGCCGGCGACGGCACCACCACCGCCACCGTCCTCGCCCAGGCCATCCTTGCCGAAGGCATGAAGAACGTGGCCGCCGGTGCCAATCCCCTCGACATCAAGCGCGGCATCGACCTCGCCGTCTCCACCGTCGTGAAGGACATCAAGGCCCAGAGCGAGGAGGTGAGCGACGACTACGCCAAGATTGAGCAGGTGGCTACAATCTCTGCTAACAACGACCCCGAAATCGGCAAGCTCATCGCCGACGGCATGCGCGCCGTAAGCATCAACGGCGTCATCACCATCGAGGACGCCAAGGGCCGCGACACCGTTCTCAAGACCGTGGAAGGCATGCAGTTCGACCGCGGCTACCTCTCTCCCTACTTCGTCACCAACACCGAGAAGATGCAGTGCGAGATGGAGAACGCCTACATCCTTATCTACGACAAGAAAATCTCCAACCTCAAGGACTTCCTCCCCATCCTCGAGCCCGCCGTACAGACCGGCCGACCCTTGCTCGTCATCGCTGAGGACGTTGACTCCGAGGCCCTCACCACCCTCGTCGTCAACCGTCTCCAGACGCGCCTCAAGATATGCGCCGTCAAGGCTCCCGGCTTCGGCGACCGCCGCAAGGCTATGCTTGAGGACATTGCCACCCTCACCGGCGGCGTTGTCATCAGCGAGGAGAAGGGCCTCACCCTCGAGCAGGCCACTCTCGCCATGCTCGGCCAGGCCCAGAAGGTAACCGTCAGCAAAGAGAACACCACCATCGTCGATGGCGCCGGCCAGAAGGAACTCATCGACGAGCGCATCGCCCAGATAAAGAGCGAGATTGCCGCCTCCACCTCCTCCTACGACAAGGAGAAGCTCCAGGAGCGCCTTGCCAAGCTCGCCGGCGGCGTATGTGTCCTTCAGGTGGGTGCTGCCTCCGAGACCGAGCAGAAGGAAAAGAAAGACCGCTGCGACGACGCCCTCTGCGCCACCCGTGCCGCCATTGAGGAAGGCATCGTCACCGGCGGTGGCGTGGCCTATATCCGCGCCCAGCAGGCCCTCGCCGGTCTCACCGGCCAGAACGCCGACGAAAACACCGGCATCGCCATCATCCGCCGCGCCATCGAGGAGCCTCTCCGCCAGATTTGTCTCAATGCCGGCGAGGAAGGCGCCGTCATCGTCAATAAGGTACGCGAGATGGAGGGCAACGGCGGCTATAACGCCAAGACCGGCGAATTCTGCGACCTCCGCGCCGCCGGCGTAGTCGATCCCGCCAAGGTTACCCGCGTAGCCCTCGAGAACGCTGCCTCCGTGGCCGGTATGTTCCTCACCACCGAGTGCGTCATCTGCGACAAGCCCGCTCCCGAACCCGCTCTCCCCGCCGGCGCTCCCGGTATGGGTGGCATGGGCGGTATGATGTAACCCCTTTTATTAACTAAAAAATATTAATTATGAAAAAGTTTTTTTATCTTCTTCTTCCACTTTTTGCCCTGACGCTCATCTCTTGCGGCGATGAGGAGGGGGATATTCCCGATCCTTATCAGAAGACGAAGTACTATCTCCACTATTGGTTTGAGCCCAGCGCCGACTTCTCCACTTATTACGACTTCACGGCCAAATACGTGAACCTCTACGGCGATACCATCATCACGACCATCACCGACAAGGCTCCCCTCAACGTAGAGTACCAGGCCGCCATCAAGGACGTGCCCGACGTGAATTATGGCTGCATCGTCACTGCCACGCTGAAGAGCGGCATCGCCGTCGGTTCCATTGCTGACGACCTCAAGGCCGATTTCCTCTACAAATACGAGATGGAGGCTTCAAAGATGGACAACAGCGGTGAGCACTATCCCATAGCCCATACCTATTCCAAGCACCTCGACCCCATTGTAGGCGACTTCGTCTGGGAAATCGGTGCGCAGGGAGCACCCGTGAAGAAGTACCTCACCTCCTATCCCAAAAAAGAATTAGTCTCCTTCCTTAAGAAATAGGCGTAATACTTTTTTTCGGTAACCAATCCTCTATCCGCAACCTCGCTGTCGCTACACGCATAACGGCCCGCGAGGTTGCGGTTTTTTTTTGCCAGCTCATTCACGCCCAATTCATTCCGCGCGCTTAAAATTTATGCCTAAATTTATTCCTAATTCATGCCTAACCGCAGGTATTTATTCCTAATTTTTTCCTA